>DASXNS010000263.1:0-7304 GCA_036494865.1 Chthoniobacterales bacterium
GTTCGTCCGAGCCGTCGAGAAAACCAGCACCGCTACAGCGGCGAGGAAACTCCGAGCGAGAACTTGAAAGTGCGGAAAGGTTTTGAATTGCGGTCTCATAATTTTCATTCTGTTGCGTTTCTTCGGTGAGAGCCTATCGGCCTTATCCTCACGCGGGAATCATAATTGTTGTTTCGTTGTTGTTCTCGGTAATTGCCTTCAAGGAGTAAAGCGATAAAGGGAGAAACCCTGTCAGTTAATTTTCCGCCGCGCGCTCACTGAGTGCCGCGGTCGACGCTTGTGAGCCACAAGGCGACGTGTTACTTCCACTCCATGGGCCGCCAATGGCTGCATGCGAAACGCGAAGTTGCAGGATTAAAAAAAGGCCAGCTGGTCGGTAAACTGGTCAAGGAAATCATGGTCGCTGCAAAACTCGGCGGCGCTGAGCCTGGCGGAAATCCGCGCCTGGCGGCCGTCGTGGACAAAGCGCGCAAAGCCAGCGTCACGCGCGACGTGATCGAGCGCGCGATTAAAAAAGGCGCGGGCATTGGCGACGACAAACTGGTGATGGAACATGTTGTCTTCGAGGGTTACGCGCCGCACAAGGTGCCGTTGATCGTCGAGATCCTGACCGATAACAACAACCGGACCGCCCCGGAAATTCGCGTCCTCTTCAAGAAAGGCGGCCAGCTCGGCGCGCCCGGCAGCAATAAATTTCTGTTCGATCACGTGGGGCTGGTGGAAGCGCATCACCCCGATGCGGGCGCCGACATCGAAGCGGCGGCGATCGAGGCCGGCGCGCAAAACGTCGAGCCGCTTTCCCATTCCGAAAACGATGACATTCCGGAGACCGCCGCCGGCGCGCGCTTCATCACCGAGCGGGCCGACGTGCATTCCGTCTCGCAATGGCTCATCCAAAATGATTGGACGATCGTGACCAGCGAGCTGGGTTATATCGCCAAAACTTTTCCGGAGCTGACTAACGAGCAACGCGCCCACGCCGGCGAGTTTCTCCAAACCCTCGAAGATCACGATGATGTCCACCGCGTCTGGGCCGCGCTGAAATGAATCGAAATCTTTATGTCCGATGAATCGACCCGCTTGATTCTGGGAGACGCGGCGGCCGCGGCCTCGGAGGAGATCGGCGGCCGGCGCCGTTTTTTTCGGCGACGAAAGAAAGCCGGTCCCCGCCTAACGAATTGTGAAAACTGCGGCGCGGCGCTGGTGGGCGAGTATTGCGCGCGCTGCGGCCAGCATGCGATCGATTATCGGCGCTCGCTTCTCCGCGTGCTGGTCGATGCCGCGGATTCATTTTTCAACTGGGACACGAAATTCATAAAATCGCTCGGCGTGCTCTTAGCGAAGCCGTGGAAGCTGACGAACGATTTCAATGCCGGCCGCCGGGCCCGCTACGTCCATCCGCTGCGGCTTTATTTACTGGCGAGCATCGCCTTTTTCATCATCGCGCGAATGGTGAACATCACGCCTCAGGATGCTATTCACCTCGACCCGCAGGATCGCGGCGAATTGGTGGCCGCGCTCGGGAAATTGACGGCCCAGGATTCCATCCTCACCGCCGAGCAGCGCGCGAAAGTGGAAGCGGCCCGCACGAAATTGTCCCAAGGCAACGGCGCGCTGACGCCGGAAGAACGTGGTCTCATCCAGGATGCGTTTGGCGACTTCATCGGCTCGAGTTTGAAGAAAGGTCTCACCCGCAGACAGCGAGAAACGCTGAAAGCTGCGATCGGCGGAATTCCAGAAACCAGTCCGACGCCCGCGCAAATTAAACCTGGCGACCAGCCGGCCGCAGCTGATTCAACTGCCACCATTTCGCCGACCGCTTCAGCGACTCTTTCACCGACGACGTCGCCGCTGAAAAAAAATGGGCCGTTCCAGTTCTCCTTTGACGACGACAAAGACAAGAATGACTTCGACAAATGGATGGAGAACCGGATCAAGGAAAAGGTGGGCGAAGACGGCACCAAGGCGCAACTTTTTCTCGATACTTTGAGGAGCAACATTCCCACGATGATGCTCTGCTGCATTCCGCTTTTTGCCTTTGTCCTGAAGCTCCTCTACGTCCGCAAGCGGCGTTTTTACATCGAGCATCTCGTCTATGCGCTCCACATTCACACTTTTGCCTACGTCGCGGTCGTCGTGATTACTCTACTCGCGATGGGCGCGGCGCGCTGGCTGCCTGCTATGCGCGGATTGCTGATCGGCGTTCTCACGATGTTGCTTTTCGTGCAGGTGTTTCTGTCGATCCGGCGGGTTTATGGCCAAGGCTGGTTCTTCACCACTCTCAAATTTCTCCTCGGCGGTTTTGTTTACTTCGTGATTCTGATCACGGCCGTCGCGATGACCGCGTTCGTGACGTTGTTGCTGCCGTGAGCCACCTGGAGGGGTTGCTGCTCTACGATTCCAAACGCCACCGGCCACTGCGGTGACTTGTTCAATTCGAAAGCAAACTTCTCGCGCGCACCAACGCCTGATCGACCTTCGACACCCCACTGCCGGCGCCCTGCGCGCCTTCCGGGCGACCGCCACCTTTGCCACCCACGATCGGCGCGACTTCCTGAATCAATTTGTGCGCCTGAAATTTCAAGGTCAGGTCTTTCGGCACTGACGCGATCAAGGCCACGCGTCCATCGGCCACTCCCGCGAGAAAAATGGGGCCGCTAAATTTCGGCTTGAGCGCCTCCACGATCGCCTGGAGCAATTTGGCATCGGCATTGGGCACCTCCGCCGCACAGAATTTTTCCGACGCGTGCGCTGCGGCTAATTCATTCGCCAGAATTCCCGCGCGCTTTCGCCGATCAGCCTCGGACGCTTTAGCGTGTTCCTTTTCCCAATCATGAACTTCCGTCTGGAGCTTTTCAAGATGCGCCGCGCGCGCATCGATTTGCTCCAGCATTACATTTGTCTCCGCGTCATTCGCGAATGCAGGCAAAGAAGCAATTCTATTTTTCCTGCGAGCCAGCACTCCAAACTCTTCCTGTTGTCGCCCGGCCTCCTCCTTCGCCCAATCTCGCGCGGCATCGCCCGCGACCGCTTCGATCCGTCTCACCCCGGCCGCGATCGCCGATTCACTCAAGATACGGAACGATCCAATCGCGCCGGTCGCGCGAACATGAGTGCCGCCGCAAAGCTCCATCGAATAACCGTTCAATTCGTTAGGCGTGCCGCCGATCTGCACGACGCGCACGACATCACCGTACTTGTCACCAAAGAACTGCTGAATATCCGAGCGCTTCTTCGCCTCCGCGTATGGAATCTCCGTCCACGATACCGGCGCGTTCTCGGCGATCTTCTCGTTCACCAATTTCTCGACCTGCCGCTTCTGCTCCGCCGTCAGCGCCGCGCTCGAAAAATCGAACGTCAACTTCTCGGGGCCGACGTAACTCCCCTTCTGCGCTGCCTCACGCGAGACGAGTTCGTGCAACGCCCAATGGAGCAAATGCGTAACGGTATGATGCCGTTCAATTGCTGACCGACGACGTTCGTCGACCTGGAGAATGACTTTTTCGCCGGCTTCAATGGCGGCAATCTCGCAAATCAGAACTGATGCCTCGCCTGCTTTGGCAACCCTGTTAACAGCGAAATGATGTCGAGTACTGGTGAGGATCAAACCGGTATCACCCACCTGTCCTCCCATCTCTGTGTAGAAGGGCGAAACATCGACAACAACGCCCATACTCTCACCTGGATGGAGCACAGTGAAAACAGTCGCTTCTGTCTTCAGGTGATCGTATCCGACGAAACGCGTGCGAATGTTTGGAGGCTTGGGCTCGCGAATCGAAATGATCGTCTTCTTCTGAGCCTTCCGCGCGCGGTCGCGCTGCTCATTCATCAGCTTTTCGAAACCGGCGACATCTACATTGAGACCGCGCTCGCGCGCCATTAGCTCTGTCAGATCAAGCGGAAACCCCTGTTCGTCGTAGAGTCGGAAGGCGAATTCGCCGGAAATTGTCGATGTTCCTTTCGAGATCTCGCGCTCGAACAACTCAATCCCCTTATCGAGCGTTTTGTTAAAGCCTTCCTCCTCACGCCGCAGCGTTTCCTTGATCTGGGCTTGCTGCTGGCGCAGCTCTGGAAAAACGTCAGCCATTGTGCGAACGAGGACGTCGGTCAGGTTGTAGAAGAATGGTTCGTGAAAGCCTAACGTGCGGCCGTAACGCACGGCGCGGCGCAGAATCCGGCGCAGCACATAACCGCGGCCTTCGTTGCTCGGCTGAATGCCGTCTGCTATGGCGAAGCTCAGCGTGCGGATGTGATCGGCAATGACGCGGAAGGCGATGTCGATGACGATCTGGTCCCGGGTAGGGTGGGCATCTTGCCCGCCGAGCGGCGCATCTTGCGTCGCGGTCTTTCGATCGGGATGAAAAGATTGTTCAGGCGAGACGCCTGAACCGGCGGGCGAGACGCCCACCCTACCCGGAAGTAATGGCAGCGTGCTCGCATACTTCTTCCCGCTCAGCTTTTCCAATTCGTCAAAGATCGGACGGAAAATGTCTGTCTCGTAGTTCGAGATCGTGCCGGAGAAATCGGCGAAATTTTTTGTGCCTTGAATAATCGCGGTGGCGCGCTCGAGGCCCATTCCGGTATCGACGTGTCGTTGCGGCAGCGGCGAAAAGGTGCCGTCGGCGTTGGCGTTGAATTGGATGAAAACTAAATTCCAAATCTCGATGCAACGCGGATCGTCCTGGTTCACGAGCGCGCCGCGGGTGTCGCCATTCGGGGTAAGATCGACGTGCAGCTCGGAACACGGACCGCACGGGCCGGTATCGCCCATCATCCAGAAATTGTCCTTCTTGTTCCCGTTCACGATGTGGATTGCGGGATCGAGCCCGGCCTTCTCGAAGAGCCGCGCCCAATGATCGTGCGCTTCCTGATCGAACTCGCTCGGCTCGTTAGGCCCCGGTTTGTAAACCGTGGCGTAAAGACGCTGCGCGGGAAATTTCCAGCGCGCTATCACCAGCTCCCATGCCCACTCGATCGCTTCTTTTTTGAAATAATCGCCGAAGCTCCAGTTCCCCAGCATCTCAAAGAAGGTGTGGTGATACGTGTCGAGACCGACATCATCGAGATCGTTATGTTTGCCGCCGGCGCGAATGCATTTCTGGGTGTCGGCAACGCGGGGCGGATTCCACGCCGGCTTTTGTTGCCCGAGAAAAATCGGCACGAACTGGTTCATGCCCGCGTTGGTGAAAAGCAGGTTCGGCGAGTCGGGCAAGAGCGACGCGGACGGCACGATGGTGTGCAGCTTCTCCTGAAAAAAATCGAGAAAAGATTGCCGGATTTCCGCCGAAGTCATGATTTGTCGCGTGACGGTAGCGCGAAACGAAAAGTTTTCACTGGAGCGGCGGTCTTTCAGCGCCGACCGATTCGAAGAGCTGCACGGCGGTGGTCATAGACCATCGCTCCAGCTACAGTTAGACGGTTACTTTTTTTCCTCGTCGAGCTTGGCTTTCACCGCGGTCTCGATCTCTTCGTAAAGCGCGGGATCGTTCTTCAACGCGTCTTTGCCAGCGTCGCGCCCTTGCGCAAGCTGCGTGCCTTTATAGCTGAGCCACGAGCCGCGCTTTTCGATTATTTGTTTTTCGAGCGCGAGATCAAGAAGTGCGCCGGTCGAAGAAATGCCTTCGTTATACATAATGTCGAATTCCGCTTCGGTGAACGGCGGCGCGACTTTGTTCTTCACTATTTTTACCCGGGTCCGATTGCCGGTCACGACGCCGTCGGTCTGCTTGATCGCGCCGATCCGCCGAATATCGACGCGAACGCTCGCGTAAAATTTCAGCGCTTTGCCGCCAGGGGTGGTTTCCGGATTGCCGAACATCACACCAATTTTCTCGCGGATCTGATTCGTGAAAATGCAGCATGTCCGCGCCTTCGAAATTAGCGATGTTAATTTCCGCAACGCCGCGCTCATCAATCGCGCCTGCGCGCCCACCGTTGTGTCGCCGATTTCGCCTTCCAGTTCCGCTTTTGTGACGAGGGCAGCGACGGAATCGAGCACGATGACGTCGAGCGCGTTGGAGCGGACGAGTGTTTCGCAGATGCGGAGAGCTTCTTCACCCGAGCTCGGCTGTGAAACGAGCAAGTCATCCAAATTCACCCCAAGCCGCCGGGCGTAGGCCGGATCGAGCGCATGTTCGACATCGATGAATGCAGCAAGTCCGCCGCGCTTCTGTGCCTGTGCGATCACGGTAAGGGTAAGCGTCGTTTTGCCGGAAGATTCCGGCCCGTAAACTTCGACGACGCGGCCACGAGGAAAACCGCCGACACCCAGGGCGCGATCGATCAAAATGTTGCCGGTGGGAATAACGTCGATATCGACTATCGAGTCGTCACCCAGCCGCATAATGGCGCCGTCACCGTAATCTTTCGCGATTTGTTGGATCGCCAAATCGAGGTTCTTATCGCGAGCGGCGTTGACTTTGTTTTCGCCGGTTTTTTCTTCGGTTTTCGTGGGCATAGGGAATCTCCTAAGTACGTCCGCAGTCGAAGTTCGCCAAGCAGAAAAGCTTTTGGGCACCCGATTGTGAAAACGAAAAGGCCGCAAACCTCTCGGCTTGCGGCCTTCGATAAAATGATCCGCTCAGGCGACCGCGATCTTCCGCGGCTTCACCTGTTCGGCCTTCGGCAAGGTCAAGGTCACGACACCTTGCTCGATTTTTGCGCTGATTTTTCCCGCGTCGATCGAGGGATCGAGCTCGAACGTGCGCCGGAAATTGTGCGGGCGCGATTCGCGGTGGATCAGAGTGCCTTCAATCGAGGGCATGGAGCGGCGGCCGAGAATGGTGAGCTCGTTATTCTCCACCCACATTTCGAGGTTCTCTTTGCTCACTCCAGGCATTTCCACTTCCAGGGTGTAGCCATCCTCGTTTTCGAGGACGGTCGCCGCCGGCGCGATGAACTGCTCGTCCGTCTGGCGTTCTCCGTTGTTGCTGCGATTTTCCCGAACTAAAGTATTCATTCGATTCCTTTCTTAAAAGTTTGTCGGCTGACGTTGATTTGAATCTGCTTTGGCTTTGCTTCCTCCGCCTTCGGCAGGGTTACGGTTAGAATGCCGTCTTTGTAAGCGGCCTTGACTTTGTTAGCATCGACCCGAGTCGGCAATGTGACGCTGCGGCGGAACTTGCCGGTAAAACGTTCGGTCCGGGTCGCGCCGTTCTCACTGCCGCTTTCCGCCTTGCGCTCGCCACCGATTGTCAGGACGCCATCCTGCAACGAAATCTCGATGTCCTCCTTCCGCATTCCGGGAAGCTCGACGACAGCGACGACGTTATCGTTGTTCTGATACAAATCGAGCGCGGGAGTCC
>DASXNS010000264.1:0-8772 GCA_036494865.1 Chthoniobacterales bacterium
GCTGTCAGCCAGAAGCGGTCTTCTTGAGCTCTTTTACTTTTTCCGTCGCGCCCTCCGCTTTTTTTCGCAGCTTCTCAAACTCCTGTCCGAGTTTTTTCAGCTCGTCGTCAGAAAGATTTTCGAGATCCACCAGCTTATTCCGCGCGCCGCTAAGGGCGCGGATCAATTCATCCAGCTTCAGATGGACGGCTTTCGCATCGCGGTTCTGGGTGTTCTGGATGAGAAAAACCATCAGGAACGTGACGATGGTTGTGCCGGTGTTGATGATGAGCTGCCAGGTATCGGAATACCCGAACGCGTGACCGGTTGCAGCCCAGATGACGATGATGACGATGGCGCAGACAAACGCCCACGCGCTGCCCAGAACCACCGAGGTTTTATGCGCAAAAACGCGGAAGGCGTCCTGAAGCCGGCAGAAAATATCGGCCTCATCTCGTTTATCATTTGCGCGTTTCCGAAGAGTGTTTCCCATACGACAACATTGCTTCGGAGTTGGTCCGCGCCGTGCGCGCATCGCATCGGTTGCTTTCGTCAGCAGCGCAGCAAGCTTGCGCCTTGGCCCACGCGATTCATCTCAACCTCGATCAAGCCTGGCCGGCGGACGCGTTTCCTTTTCCGACGCGCGACGCGACGGCATGGGGACCGCAATTGCGTTTTTCGGCGCCCCTGCGTTCGATCGAACAATTCTATCGCGAAGTCGGAACCGAACTTCCCGCATTCGTAATTTATGGATCGGGAGATTTCCATCATCTCACGGCGCTTTGGTTGCGGCAGGCGACCGAGCCGGTTGTCGTTGTCTCGTTTGATAATCATCCCGATTGGGACGTGCGTCCGCCCCGCTGGGCCTGCGGCGGGTGGGTAAACCGCGCGCTCGAGCTCCCTAACGTGAAGAAAGTGAATGTGTGGGGGTGCGGAAATTTTGAATGCTGGTGGCCGCGCCAGTTATTCGGCAATCGGCGGGCTGAACGGCAAGGAACGCTCGAGGTTCATCCATGGGCAGACGATCGATTGCCCTCGGAGCAGGCGCGACGGGGTGCGATCCTGCGCGCAAATTGGCGCGACCATTTTCTGGAATACACACGCACACTGGCGGGATCAAATATTTACATCACGATCGATCTCGATTGTTTGCGTGCAGATGACGCGGTCACGAACTGGGAAAGCGGCAGGTTCAAACTCGAGGACGTAGCTTGGGCAGTAGCAGAATTACGGAACGGGAATGCGCAGGTTATCGGTGGCGATATTTGCGGTGCGTTTTCGCCACCGGTGTATGCGCGGCGCAGACAGCGTTTCATCGCGGAGATGGATCATCCGAAATTATCTGCGCCGAATATCGAGCAGGCAGCGAAGATTAATCTGCGCGCTTTCGAAACGCTCTGGCCGCTGCTAGCTGATTGAAACCAGCACGACGCCAGCGCTGATCAGGGCCGCGCCGATGAGCAACCGGGCCGTCAGCTTTTCTTGCAACAGTCCCGCAGCGGCGACGCTGATGATGATCACGCTCAGACCCTGAAATGGGTAAATGTAGCTGAGGTCGAATCGCTGCAGCAGTCCGAGAATGAGGAAAAAGGAAATCGTCATGAAAAGAATGCCGATGGCGAAAGGCGCCAGGAATTTTTTCGAACCAAATCCCGCGGCATTCGACGCCTCCATCGCGTTCTTTAAAACGAGCTGGCCGGCCACGAATGCGATTAGCGCGATCAGGACCAGCGCGAGAGCACTTCGGTTCACAATCGCTCCTCCAATCGCGCGACCGGTTTTGCCACGATGGCCAGGCCTAACGAGACCAGCGCGATTCCACACCAGCGCAAGTCGGAAATGAATTCTCCGAGGAAAAGCCAGCTGCAAAGCGGAATGAGAACGTGCACGACCTGCGAAATGGGAAAAGCCACCGAGAGCGGGATGTAACGCAATACATGCAGCCAGGTGATGAAGCTAAAAACCACCAGCAAAATTCCCAGCCAGACGTAAGGCGAAGCCAGGCTCGAAAGGCCGGTCCAGCTCCATCGGCCTGCGAGATGTGCCGTCTCAGTGGCTCCGCGTTTGAGCAAAAGTTCCGACAGGGTCACGAAGACCACGCTGAGCGCAAGCTGCAGCCAGGGATTGGCGAAGCCGTTCGCCTTATTTTGCATGCAGCTCGCGCGCGTTTCGAAAACGGCGCAACACCGGATCGTGCCGGGTAGGTTCGAGAAACTTCAAGGCCGGCCGGAAAATCCGATTGAGCCACTTGGAGGTGTGCAGGACGTAAAGATCGAGCGGAAAAAGATCGCAGCCGAGATGCAGCTTCGGATGATAATTCAGCGGACTGCTCCGATAACGCTTCAGTCCCTGGGCGAGCGCCCAGCTGATGATGTCGCGCAACGTGTAAAAATAAAGATGCAGATCGAGCGCGACCCGATAATCGAGGCCGAGATAATCGTCGTAGATCGTCCCGTCGTGAACGAGAGCGATGCTGAATGCGATCGCTTTGCCATTCTGTCGCCAGATAAAAAAGTGGGCGCGATCCGGCATGCGCTGACCCAGTTCCGCCAAAAATTTCTTCGTTAGGCGCTCAAACTTTAACGGCGAGCGTTCGTGGACCTGGAGGTAAAGTGGATACACTTCATCGACGTAGGGCGTGATGTCGTTCACGACTTCCACTGTGATCGGCGCAGCGTTGACGACCTTGCGAAACTTCCGACGCAAATCTTTGCGGGTCGATCGGCCAAGCGTGTTTAAGTATTCCTCGAAATCAGCGTAGTGAAGTTGCAGCTCGGTCATCGGCATGCTGGGCACGCGAGTGAAACCATTCGCAGCGAAATTCCGGAAAGCCGCACGATAACCAGCCGGAAAATCTTTGAAGACGACCAGCGATGCGCTGCTGCGTTGCGCATAAATTTTTAAGGCGGTCTGGAGCGCATCCGCGACCCATTCCTCGTCTGCCGGCGCGCACGCGCCGAGATGTCCTTCGCCCGCGGCGCAACCCACCATCAGCGCACGCATGGTGAGAAAGCGGGGAAAACGCTGCCGCAAGATCTCCACCACTCCAAGCAGCGCCGGAATTCCTTCCACCAGATTTTGCTGCACAAAAAAAATCGGCTGAATGCCGCGAACGTTTCCCGTGTCATCTTCCAGCACAAAATAATGATGCTCGAATTTGGAATCGAGGGTTTGCTCAACGATCTCGTAAAATCGGTGGTCCTTGCACTTTGCGGCGAACGCTTTTTTCCATGCCTCGTTATGCGGCAGCTCGCTGCGGGAGAGGACTCGGGCGACGCCGCCGGGAAATGGAATGCTGGGGCCGTTTAACATCTCGGATGAAAAATCAAGCGGGTCACGCACGTCGAAGAAAAGTTGCGACGCAGTGGTGTTGCTCAAAGCTCGGGTCGCGATGACGGCTCGTTAGGCGCGACGCTCTTAATTTCCAGCACCCCGCTGCGGATGTGCAGGTCGCGCTGCGGATTTGGAATTTCGATTCCGGCCTCGCGCAATTCTTCTTCGATCGCGAAGTTGAGATCGCTTTTGAACCGGCTCGGGCGATGGCTCATCTCGCTGCTCCAGACGACCAGCTCGAAGTCGATTGCGCTATTGCCGAATTGCTTCAGAAACACGCTTGGCGCCGGATCGGCCAGGACGTGCGGATTGGTTTTCCCGGCGGCAATCAACGCATCGCGCACTTTGTTCACGTCGCTTCCGTAAGCGACGCCGACCGGGACCCGGAAGCGGACTCGCGGATCGCCGTAGGTCCAATTCGTCACTGGCGAATCGATGAACTTCGTGTTCGGAACAATCATCGCGATGTTGTCGTTCGTCATAATGACGGTGCTGCGCCCGCGAATTTGCTGCACCTGACCGACAACGCCGGCGACCTCGACGCGATCGCCAATTGTGATCGGCCGCTCCGCCAGAATGACCAGGCCGCTAATGAAATTGCTCGCAATATTTTGCAACCCGAAACCGACACCAACGCCGACCGCGCCGGCGAAAACCGTCAGCGCACCGAGATGAATGCCGGTGTTCTCGAGCACGATAAAAATCCCGACGACCAGAACGAGATTGCTGACAATCTGCGAGATGGCGTACTGCAAGGAGCGGTCGAGACCGCTTTTGACCAGGAAGCGGTTGAACAGAAAGCGTTTCGTCTGCGACGACATCCAGAAGACGGCGATGAGCAGCGCGATGAGCAGAAAAATCTGGACGAGGCTGAGGGTCACTCCCGGGACGGGCGCGGTCCAAAGCAATGGAATGCCGGCGGCATTGATCGCGCTGACGGTGAAGAAGACGAGTGCGGAAAGACTGAGGATGGTGGTGACGATCGCGATGAAATTCGTGTCGAGCTTGAAGCGGGCGAAGAAACGCCGGATGAAATCGCTTTGGAGAATCCGAGCCACGAGCAGGCCGACCGCGAAAAGCGCAGCAAAAGCGACCAGCCCCAGAAACGAAATGGAATGCCCGGCGACGTAAAAGAGCGGCCGCTCGAGCAGGGCGAAATTCATCAGTCAGTCTGTGCCGGTTGAAACTGCGCGCAACCGAAACAAAAAAACACGGCCGAAGCCGTGTCTTAAAGTGATCTTGCGCGCCGTCGCGCAGGCAGCCGGTTATTGCTTCGAAGATTTTTCTTCGATGTACTTCACCACGTCGCCGACGGTCTGAAGTTTCTCCGCATCTTCATCGGGCACTTCGACGGAAAATTCCTCCTCGAAAGCCATCACCAGCTCGACGATGTCGAGGGAATCCGCGCCCAAGTCTTCGATGAACGATGCGGTCGGCGTGACCTGTTCGGGATTCACGCCCAACTGCTCGACGATGATTTCCTTGACCTTCTCTTCAATTGGTTTGTCCGTCATAAAATTTCTTTCGTTTGGCCTTGCCTCCGGGGGCCGTCTTAACCCAATCGCGGCAAGGATGGCAACTAAATGAATTAGCGATCTTGTCAATCGATTTCAGGCCGCCGCACCAACTTGCCGAGATGGGACCAGTTTACTTCGCCAGCGCTTGGGTTAAAGAGAGAACGGATGTCGTCCCCGACCACGCCGGCTGAGCTGCTCGATCTCAAATTTCTGCCCGCGTGGGTAAACGAGCCGATTCGGCCGAATGATTACGCCAATTTCGAGGGTGAAGATCCGCGCGCCTTCGAGCGGAAAGATAGTCGTCCGAATCGGGGCCGCGACCGGGAACGGCGCGGAGCACAATCGCGTGAGCGGCAGCCGCGGGCCGCGGGCGCGGAACGCAAACGCGGGGCGCACCCGACGGCAACTCATCGCGAACGCGAACAGCGGGCGCCGATCGCGGTGGCGGTTCGCTTTCTGCCGCATCCGCCGGCGTTTCAGAGCGTGATTGCGCAGATCAAGTCGGGCGCAGTCGCCTACTCGGTGTATGCGCTGGCGCGTCTTTTTTTAGAAAAGCCCGAGCGCTACGATGTGCGGCTGAGCGCAGAGAACAGTTCGCAATTATTTCAACTCGGCGAAAGCGGCCCGGTCGCGGCCAATCGCGGCCTCCTCGAAGGCGGTGCATTCGCAAGCGCGCGCGACGAATTTTACACGCTGGAGGTAACCCAGAGCGAGCCGTTGAAAGGAAATTTCACCAACGTCGCGCGCTGCCGGCTGAGCGGGACTTTGCTCGGACCGACCAATCATCATCACTACCAGCCGCAATTGCGCAGCCTTTACGAAACTCGGTTCAGCCGACGGATGAGCTTCGCCGATTATCAGCGGCAAATCGAAATCGTGAACGATCCGGCCGTGGTGGAACAGTGGAAAGAGCAGGCGCGAAACGTCACGACTTATGCTACGAAGACCGGCGAGCCGGCGCTCACATTCAATAGTTCCGCGGACGCGGAACGCCATTTCCGGCAAACGCATCTTCCTTCGCTCCTCCACACCGCGACTGAAGTGACGATCAGCGGTGTTGCGAGCCGGCGCCTGCCCGACCGCGCTTTGGGTCGCGCGATTGAGGACGCCTGGACAGCCGAGACCCGATCGCCCTCGAAGATGATGCAGGAGCTGGCCGGCGGTTTGCGCGAGGCGGCTCTGAACATTTTCCGGCACCGGCGCGGGATGCTATTTGTTTCGCCGATTCGCACGCATATTTTCGGGCACGAACGGAGCGGCGTGTCCGGATCGATCAACGCGATTTTGGAAAAGGTGAGCGCCGCGCCGGGAATTAACCGCAAACAATTGGCGGAACAATTGGCGGCGCCTGCGGCCGAGCCCGCCGATGCGGAGCGTGCGAAGCTCGCGCTCGCTTCCGATTTGCGCTGGCTGGTGAGCGAAGGCTACGTCATCGAGTTCAACGATGGCTCCTTGGATTTGCCGCGGCCGAAATCGCCGGCGGTTGCCCGAGTTGAAGGAAAATCGGTGGGCGCGGCGGAGGTTGAATCCGCGGCGGCAACTTCGGAAGCGCCATTGATGGAAGAAAACAAAAGCGAAATCGCGACGGAGCCAGCGGAAGCAGTTGAGGAGCGTCGCGAGGAAATCCATATCGGCCTTGATACGACGTCGGTGTAATGTTTGGTGCGGCGCGTTAGTTCATTGTCATCCCGCAATTGTCTGGGCGAGGTCCCTCGTCGTCTGCGCGGCTCGGGATGACAGAGCTTCCGAATAGAGCGCTGGACAAAGACGCCCGATCAGAGTGCCTCTGCCGTCGAATCAGTCCAAGCTAAGAAGGCACCAGGCCCGCTTTTTTCAAGGTGGCGTAGGCGCCGTTTTTGTTCAGCGTCTTCATCCCGCGCGTGGTCACGCGAATGCGCACGAACTTTTTCAGCTCCGGCACCCAGATCCGGCGTTCGTGCAGGTTCGGACTAAAAGTGCGCGGAACATTTTTCGTTACGTGACGGCCGACGCCGCCCTTTTTCTTGGCCATACCACGGCGATGAATCACGCTGCCCCGCGTGACTTTCGCTCCTGTGATGCTGCAAACTTTTGACATAATCGGCCCCGAAGAGTGCGTAAGCTGGCGCGCCCGCCCCGGTGGGTCAAGCGAATCTTGAACGCGCGCCGCGTGCCGGAGTCAAAGGTAATTCACCAATTCGTTCGCCGCTTCATTTAATCGCCTACTGACCGATGGCTCGGAACAATCATCAGAAATTGCGCATCGGAATCATCGGCGCCGGGGATATTGTCCGCACCCGCCATTTGCCGGGATTAAAAAAGCATCCGGAAGTCGAGATCATGGCGGTCTCCAATTCCACTTACGAGAGTGCGGAGAAATTCTGCCAGGAAAATGCGCCCCAGGCGACGCCGATGCAGAACTGGGCGGATCTGCTCGCGATTCCCGATCTCGATATCGTCTGGATCGGCACGCCGCCTTATATGCATTCGGCGATCACCGTTTCCGCGCTCGAAGCAGGCAAACATGTTTTTTGCCAGGCGCGAATGGCGATGGACCGCGCGGAAGCGGAAGAAATGCTCGCCACTTCGAAACGGTTTCCGCAGCTGGTCACGATGCTTTGTCCGCCGCCGTTCGGATTGCGCGGCGATCTTCTCGTCAAAAAATTATTGGCCGAAAATTATCTCGGACGTCCCCATCACATTCGCCTGCAATGTTTCACCGGCGCCTATTTAAATCCCGACACCCCGGCGCATTGGAGGCAGCGGATCGAGATCAGCGGCCTCAATGTTCTCGCGCTCGGCATTTACGTCGAGGTCTTGCAGCGTTGGTTCGGCGACATCACCAGCGTGTATGCGCGCGGAAAAATCCTCCACGGTTTGCGTCAAGGCTACGAAGTTATCGTGCCGGATCTGCTGACTGTGCTATGCCGCTTCGCTAATGGCGCGGAAGGCGTGCTCGAATTTAGCGGGATCAATGCGTTCGCTTCCGGCGATCGGCTCGAGGCTTACGGCGAGAGCGGCACGATGACATATGATTTTGGTTCCGATCTCATTCACGCCGGCCGGGTCGGCGATCGCGCGTTGCATGCCGTGGAAATAACTCCGGAATTGGAAGGCGGCTGGCACGTGGAAGACGATTTTATCGCGGCGGTGAAATCGAAGGGTCGAGTTCGCCCGAATCCCGATTTTGAGGAAGGATTTCGTTACATGAGAGTGGTGCAAGCGGTGGCCGATTCGCGGGCGCGGAACGAGTGGGTGGAGATTGGGGCGTAAGGACGTTCGGCGGCGGGAGTTAGTGCTCCGGCGCACTGAGACTGCTACACTAACCCTTTGTGAGTCAATCGGACCGGCAGACTTGCCGGCTGCGTGGTCTTATTGGTACTTCACCGAACAACCGTACGGGCGAGAGCTGGGCGTGGAGACCGGTTTGCCGGCGAGCGACTCCTCGAGCGCAACCTTCACGTAGTTAGTCGAACTCGGAATGTCGGCCGGATTGGGCGAGGCTTTGCTGTCGATCGCGCCTTCGTAAATCACTTTGCCTTCCGGATTGATGACGAACATGTGGGGCGTGTTCTTCGCGCCGTAAGCCCGGCCAGCTTTGCCTTCCGCATCAAGCAGCAGCGCGGTGGAATGCGTTTTCCACTCAGCGATTTTCTCGTTCGCCTGCTCGGGACTCAGGCTGCCTTCCAATCCTGGCGCGGAAGAATCGATCGTGAGCCAGACGACGCCTTTACCGGTGAATTCCTGCTGGAGCTTCTGCATGTTGCCGCTTCCGTAATGCTTCTTCACGAAAGGGCACTCGGGGTTGAACCATTCCAGCACGACGTATTTGCCTTTATATTGGGAAAGGGACTGCGGTTTGCCCTTCGAGTCGGTGACGGAGAAATCCGGCGCGGCGCTTCCGACCGGCGGCGAGTCAGCCGCGAAAAGCGCGGTGGCGATAAATGAGGTGAGAAGGCTAAGG
>DASXNS010000265.1:0-5292 GCA_036494865.1 Chthoniobacterales bacterium
TCACCGACAACGCGATCATCCCGTTGAAGGAGCGCGTGGTCGATCGATTTTACGATCCGCTGGGTTGGTTTTGGAAAAAATTAAAGCGGGACGGTTAACCTATTTTCATGTCGGAATTGAAACCACTCTCGGCCGAGGCAATCCCGGCGGCGCTGGAAAAAGCGGAACGTTATCGGCTCCTCAATGAGCCGGCCGAAGCGGAAAGTATTTGCCTGGATGTGTTGCGGGCCGATCCGGAAAATCAAGCGGCGCTGATCACACTGCTGCTCGCGGTGACGGATCGATTTGGAAAAGGTTACGGTGTCAGCGACACCCAAGCGAAGGAATTGCTTGGCCGCGTGACGGGCGAATATGAGCGCGCTTATTACACAGGAATTTTAGCGGAACGGCGCGCCAAGGCGAAGCTCGCGCAAGGAACGCCCGGCTCGAGCCATTATGCCTACGACGGTTTCTGCGAAGCGATGCGTTGGTTCGAAAAAGCCGAAGCTCTCCGCCCGCGCGGAAACGACGATGCACTGCTCCGATGGAATACGTGCGCCCGTATCATCGCGAAAAATAAACTCGTGCCCCGCGAAGAAGAGCGGTTCGAACCGCCGCTCGAATAGGATAGATCGCGACGGTGCCGACCTCTGATTCTCCGCGCGAACCCGATGCGGTGCGCGCGATGTTCGGGCGCATCGCGCAGCGTTACGATCTCGCGAATCATCTGCTCAGCGGCGGCGCCGATTTTTTTTGGCGCCGGCGCGCGGCGCGAATTGTGGAACGATGGCGACCGCGGCACTTGCTCGATCTCGCCGCCGGCAGCGGCGATCTCGCGATTGCCATTCAGCGGCGATTACCGGAGGCGAAGATCACCGCTGCCGATTTCTCGCCTGAAATGTTGAAGGTTGCGCAACGCAAAGGCCTTCGCGAAACGGTCCTGGCCGACGCGCTTCGTCTTCCCTTCGCGGATGAATCGTTCGACTGCGTCACCGTTGCCTTCGGGTTGCGCAATATGGCGGACTGGAACGCGGCCTTGAGGGAAATGAACCGCGTGCTGCGCACGAGCGGGCACCTGCTCATTCTCGACTTTTCGCTGCCGGTCGGTCCGCTCCGTCCAGCCTACCGTTTTTATTTGCACCGATGTCTGCCTCTGCTCGCCTCGCTGGTGACTGGGCAAAAGGATGCTTACGATTATCTTGGCGGCTCGATTGAGAAATTTCCCAGCGGCGCCGAGATGATTCGCATGATCGAACAAAACAATTTCGCGGCGGCGACGGCCGAAGCGCTGACGAGCGGAATCGCCACGATCTACTGCGCGCAAAAATCCGCTTCGATCTAAGGGGTCGGAGAAGTCGTTAGGCCAGGCACGGGCGTTCCCGCTGGATTGACGGTTGCGCTTGCTCCAGGCGAAATCGGAGGCGGCGCGGCGACAAGCGGCAGGCGCAACGCATTGAAATCTGGATTGCTGATCACGAAAGTTCCCTCGCGCTCATCAGTGCGCGCGAACCACATTCCCTCGCCCGCAGGCGCGCCGACCAGCAGCTTGTGCCTGTTTTTATCGTCAGGCAAAGTGCTGAAACTAATCGCGAGCTGCGGCTTCTCAAAACCATACGCGGGCGTGGTTGCTCCCACCCAGCGCACGGCCCGCAACGCTGTCAGCGTGTTCAGCAACGACTGCAGATTCACCTGATCGATCGGCTCGGTCCCTTTCACCCAGGCCCATTCCTTCTTCGCATTTCGGACCAGGTCGAACTCACGATCCGCCACCACATTCAATTTTTGGACGTCGTCCGGCTTGAATCGGAAAATCGTCAGCTCCTGCCACTGCAAGGGATCGATAAAAATATTATCGATCAATCCGCGCCGCACCGCGACGATGAACGGCTCGTCTCCCAGCCGCGCATAGACGTTATCACCATCTATTTTCCCGAGCGCGACCGTCGCGAATGCGTGCTCGCCCGCGGTTGTCTCGGCCGTATTTTCAGAGGCGAACGAACTGAACGTCAGTTGCAGCTGCGGTTTGTCCAGCCCGTACTTCGGCAGATTCGACGCGACGTCTTCGACGAATTTCGTCACCTGTTCGTCGCGGAGCATATCGAGCAAACGACGGACCTCCATCGCATTCGCGGGCTGATTGTTCCGATTCGCAATCGTCCAATTTTCGTCCTTCCGCGCGAGGATCGTTTTTCCTTTTCCGGCCGCATCGATCGTAATGCGATCGAGTTGGTTGGTGTCGATCCTCACCAAATGACGATCGCGCAGGTCGGCGGGTTTAATCGCCAGGATTTCCTCGATTTTTTTCGGCAGCGTGTAAACCGCATTGCGCGCCGTGAAGCGGACGTACACCTGGTCCTTCTCTTTTTCCGGGATGCCGCCGATCTGAAGCATCTGCCCTTGTTTGTCGTCCTTTGAAAAAAGGGTGATCGCTCCGCGCGCCTCGGCCAAGCCGTAGGGATGCAGATCGCCGCGATCCTCCGCCACGAAGCTCTGGATGTGCGCCGTCGTCACTTGCGCGATCAGATCGCCGACCTTCTCATCGTCGCCGCGGGCTTTGAGAGGCTTTACGATTTCCCAATGCTCAGCTTTCTTTTCTAATTCCATTTCGCCGGCGGCAGTCTTGAGAAGGACGCGGGTGACCTGCGCGGTATTGAGATCGGTCAGCTTCTTATCGCGAAATTCCTCCGGCTTTTTTGAGATGTCGTTGCGGACCGATTGCGCCGCAAGAAAGACATCATTCCCATCTCCCAGCCGCACGTAGATTTTTCCTTCCAGAGCTGCATCCTTCCCGAAAAAAATTTCCGGCGGCGCGTCCTTCCCGAGCAATTTGAGGTGAAGCTTCGGCATGCCCAGTCCGTACTCGTCGAGGTGGCCGGTAATTTCGCTCGCCGGAATCGTGTCGTATTTTTGCCAGCCATCGAGGTCGGCGATCATGTTCTCGATCGCGCTGCTATCCGCCTGATCTTTGAACGGCGCTTCCAAGCGCCATTTCCTGTCTTGTCGCCGCAGCTCGATTTTATCGTCTCCATTTTGGATCACGATCCCATCGAGTTTTTCACGATCGAAATTGATCACGTTCCGCGACTGCCGTTTGGCTTCGTCCGTGTTCGGCTTTTTGCTTTCGTAAAATTTGATGTAAAGCCCCAGCCCCACCACTAACAGGAGCAACAAGAGCGTTGTCTTCGATTTCATGATCGCTCGGCTTGGAAATTACGCGCGGCGCTGCCACCAAACCGCGAAGCCGAGGACCGCGGGCACTAGCGGCAAGAAAACAAGAATCAACCAACGCAGGTTGCGCAGTGCATTTTCATCCAGGCTGAACGTGACCGTGCGCGGAACTTTCGGCGCGATCCCGATCATTTGCTCGCGGCTCAAGAGCCAGTCCACGCTGCCCGAAATGAAATCGAGCGCCTGCTGGTCCTGAGTGATGGCGTTGTCCTGAATGAAGCTGGCGTTGCCCACCACCACCATTCGCGAGGAGTTCGCCTGCACCCGTTCATCGGCGCTGCCGCCTTTCTCAATTGAAGCGGCGATGATGAGCGGCCCGCTGGGAGTTTGCGCGGCGTCCGCCTCCAGTTTCGCTTCGTCGGTCGAATTGTAGTCCGTCTCGGCCCAATAACCTTTCTCCGCTTCGGCCAGCGGTTGCAGTTTGATATTCGCCGCTTTCACCCGTTGCGGCTCGAGACTCAGAGAGCAGGTTCCTCCCACGAAAATCGCTCGCACGTCGGCCAGCCGTTTGGTGATGGGACTATCCGGTAAAAAATGTCCGATCACGTCGCGGACTCGCGCCATTTCCTGGATGCCGGTCTTGACCATCGCCATCAGCCGATCGTCGTTTACTTTCACGCCGAGCTCATTCAGAAACGCATTCAGCTTCGGCGTCTTCGCGGCCGGATCGATCAGGAATAAAATCCGTCCCTGTTTCTCGCAAAAATCGCGGAGCAATTTCATTTCGCGGTCGGAGAAATCGTACTGCGGACCGTCGATCACGATCGTTTTCAGCTCGGCCGGAATCGCCGGCACTTCGAACAAATTCAACTCCTGAAACTTGATGTTTTCGTTTTCAATTACCGTTTTGAGAATGGAAATCGGGCTGCCTTCGCTGAGTGGCGGTTCCTTGTGGCCAAGCACGTAGCCGAGCAGATTCTTTTTTCCCTCGACCAAATCGATTAGCGCGCTGGTGATTGCCTGCTCGCCCTTGAATGCCGTGATTTTCGGCTGCTCCCCCATCATTGGATTGCCCTGATCGACCTCCGCCATTTCGGAAGCCTTCACCGTTTTGTTGCGTCCGTCGTAATCGAGAATGACGAGGCTTTCATCGCTCACCACTTTGTATTTATCGAAAAGCTCTTTGGCTCGGGAAAGATTGCGTTCCGGATCGATGTTCTCGACGTCCATCTTTCCTTTCGCGGCATATTGATATTCGGTCAGCAGACCTTGCACGTCCTGGCCGATCGGATTGCTGGGCGAAAAGAAAACTGTCACCCGCACCTTGCCTTTGATCGTCTCGAGAAAGCGCTTCGTTTTATCCGAGAGCGCATATTTTTTATCGCGCGAAAAATCCCAGCGCCGGTAATGCTCGAAACCGAGGTAGTTCACCATGATCGCGAGAAAGAGCAGCAGCGCGATCTGGAGCACGACGTTCAAGCCGATGCGAACGCGATGAATTTTTTGCGGCTTGGGCGAGGCAGTTTCGTCGGTCGCCATTTTTACAGTCTCCACTTCCGCGATTGGAAAGCCTGGTAAGTGAGAGTCAGCATCACCACAGTCATGCTGAGATAAAGGACCATCGGGCGAGTGTCGATTTCACCGCGGGAGAGCGCTCCCATTTGTTCGATCGCGGAAAAGTAACCGAGCAATTGCCGCGTGGTCGAATCGACATCGAGAAGAATGAAGGAGATCAGCCCGGTGAAAAACAGGAGCGTGATCACGCAAAAAGAAATGATCGCGGCGATGATCTGGTTTTTGGTCAAGACTGAAGCGAGACAGCCGACCGAGAGATAAAACATGCCGAGCAAAAGGAGCATCAGGTAGGCGCCGAGATATGCGCCGGTCGAGCCTGCCGCGGATTGATGCGTTACCGCCTGGAAAATTCCGAAGTAAAGAACAGTCGGCAGCCAAAGAATCACATAGAAAACGAGCGCGCCGAAAAATTTCGCGAGCACCACCTGCCAGTCGCGGACTGGCGCGGTCATCAGCGGCTCGATCGTCCCCAACTTAAATTCCTCCGCAAACAAGCGCATTGTAATCAGCGGAAAAATCAGAACGAATGCGAACCAGAAAAAAACCGAATTAAAAAACGCTTCCTGCACC
>DASXNS010000266.1:0-2614 GCA_036494865.1 Chthoniobacterales bacterium
CGCCCAGCCGATTCATGCCTGCGGTCCACGCTTTGCCAAGGCCCCGTGAAGGCTTGAATATCGTGTCGTAAATTTCCTTGAATTCCATCCCCGGGCCGCGCATTCCGACCAGCGCAATGAAGGAGGTCAGCACTTCGTTGCTTCCCTCGCCGATCTGATTGATCCGCGCATCGCGCAGCATCCGCTCCAATGGCAGATCGGTGAAATAAGCGGAACCGCCGTGGATCTGGAAAGCGTCGTTGACCGCTTCCCAAAGGCGCTCGGTCGTGAAGACTTTCAGCATCGCGGTCTCGATCATGTAATCCTCGAGTCCACGATCGATCAGCGACGCCGTCACCGCAGTCATCGCTTCCATCGCGTAAATGTCGGCGGCCATCCGCCCGATTTTCTTTTTTACCAGATCGAAATCGCCCAGCGTTTTTTTGAATTGGCGGCGTCTGTTCGCATGCTCGACCGCGAGACGCAGACAAGTCTTTGCTCCGCCTGTGCAACAGGCGCCGAAAGTGGTGCGACCGAAATCGAGTACCGTCAGCGCGACCTTTAATCCTTTGCCGAGCGGTCCGAGAATATTTTCCTTCGGCACCCGCATATCGCGCATCGCAAACCGGCCGGTGGCAGTGCCGCGAATGCCGAGCTTTTCCATCCGGCCCTCGAGGATGGTAAAGCCTGGCATGTCCGGCGTAACCAGAAACGCGGTGATCGCCGTTTTGTCCGAGCCCGGCACCGGCGTGCGCGCCATCACGGTCAAAACCTGCGCGATCGCTGCGTTAGTGATGTAACGCTTTTCGCCATTCAAAATAAAATGAGTGCCGTCGGCGCTTGGTTGGGCTTGGGTCTGGACGTTGGCGGCGTCGGAGCCCGCTTCTTCTTCAGTCAGCGCGAAGGCCGCCAGTTGTTGGCCGGTCACGAGCGGCGGCAGCCATTGTTGCTTTTGTTCGCGGGTGCCGAAGAGAAGGAGAGCGCGAATGCCGATGGAGTGATGCGCGTTAGTGAAAACAGAAGTCGCTGCGCAGCGGGCGCCGATCTCTTCGAGTATCTTGCAATATCCCATCTGCGAAAAACCGCGGCCGCCGTATTCTTTCGGCGCAGTCATTCCCAGCACGCCGACGTGCGCCAGACCCTCGATCAGATGACGCGGAATGTCGGCCGCGCGATCGATCGCCACCGGATCGAGATTTCGATCGAGAAACTCACGCACCTCCTCGAGCGATTTATCTAGTTCCGCCTGTTGCGCGGCGGGCAGACGCGGATACGGCATCGCCCAATCGGCAACGAAGCGGCCAAGAAAAAGTCCCTTCGCAAATCCGAGCGCTTGCGGCCCGGTGAAAAGCAATTCCTCCGCTTCCTTGATTTCCTTTTGGCGTTGGATTTCCGCTTCGTTCATAGAGTTTGACCGCGAGTGCGCCGGACTAAATCGCGGATTCTTTCGCCACTGACAACCGATAATTTGCATTGTCGCATCCGCGCTCGTGCGCGCCGGCATCAAGCGACCGGTTCCACCTTCGAAACGTAAAGCGGAATCGAACCGAGTTGGCGGCCATCGACCGCAAGATCAATGGTGTACTCGCCGAACTTCGGCAATCGAATTTGCTGAATGACCATGACGAAATGCGACGTCACGGTGCGGAGGCCGGGCCCGAATTTGACCGCGAGAGTTGAGTCGAACTTCGGCATAACAACGTTCCCATCTTCATCGGCAAAGGTGAGGCTGACCCGATGATTGCCCTCCTCGATCTGCTCGAAACGCAACCGGCCCGCGATGGCGCATTGCGGATGAGCGATCGGCGCCTCGAGCGCTCGAAGCGCATCGAACGTCCCGATGATATTGAGCTTGCCGGCGTGTTCGGTAGCGGCGTCGCAGAGAGTGAAGATTTCCAGTTGCATACGAGCCGCGGTCCGGCCTAACGAGACCAAACAAGCGCTATTTTCAACTGCAACCCTGGCTCGTCCCGCATTCCGTGCAAACACCGCATGCCCCCGCCCGCACTACTTTGTCGCTTCCGCAATGCGAACAGAGAACATCCATATACATATTGCCGAGCGCTTCCTTCACCCGATCCGCGTGAGTGTGTCCGTTGCTCGCGACCTGCGGATTTCCCTCGCTCGGAGAATGATTCGTGATCACATCGATCAACTCCTTCTCGGCTGTCCGCGGCAAATCGGACACCGGGCGATTGATCGCCTTTTTTTCCATCTCGGGAATTTCCTTCATCGGCAGCTCGCTTTGCCCGCGATTAGGCGAAGTCGCTTCCTTGTAGCCTTGAATGAATTGGCAACCGAGCCAGCGGAAAACGTAATCGGTAATGCTGGTCGCGTTTCGAATGTCGGGATTCTTAGTGAAGCCGCTTGGCTCGAAACGTTGATACGCGAATTTTTTCACCAACCCTTGTAGCGGCACTCCGTACTGGAGCGCGATGGAAGTAAGTGTGCCCACCGTGTCCATCAATCCGCCAATCGTGCTGCCTTCTTTCGACATCGTGATGAAGAGCTCGCCGGGTTGACCATCCTCGTACAACCCGACCGTGATGTAGCCTTCGTGTCCCGCAATTTCGAACCGGTGGGTCAACGACATCCGCGTGTCCGGCATGCGATGTCGGGTCGGTTGATCGAGCCG
>DASXNS010000267.1:0-2400 GCA_036494865.1 Chthoniobacterales bacterium
CCGGCCGAATCCCGATCGCTTAGTTCCACCGAACGGCAACCGGCTATCTGATGCGACCATGCTGTTAATGAAAACCATTCCGGTTTCCAATTCCAACGCGAAAAGTTCCTGCTCAGCGCGGTCGTTCGTCCAGGCGCTTGCTCCCAGGCCATACGAACTGTCATTCGCGATCCTGATTGCCTCGCTCGCATCCTTCGCTCGAAAAAATGACGCAACCGGACCAAACACCTCTTCGCGAAAAGCCGGAGAGTCGTGCGGAATGTTGGCGAGCACAGTTGGTTCGTAGAAAAATCCCGGCCGCTCGATCCGTTTTCCGCCCGTGAGTAATTTCGCGCCCGCGGCCACCGTATCCCGCACCTGCTGATCCACGCCGCGCAAGATCGCTTCAGTGGCGAGCGGGCCGATTTCCGTCGCCGGATCAAGCGGATCACCGACCTTGAGCGAACGCATTCGTTTCATGAATTCAGCGAGGTATGGATTGTAGATTTGATCCGACACGATGAAACGCTTCGCGGCAATGCAGGATTGGCCGGTGTTAATTGTGCGCGCTGTCACTCCCGTTTGAATCGCGGCTTCAAGGTCTGCGCTCGGCATGACGATGAACGCATCGCTGCCACCCAATTCGAGAACGCTCTTCTTGATCTGTCTGGCCGCGGCACTCGCGACTTCGCTTCCAGCGCGCTCGCTGCCGGTCAGCGTGACTGCTTTCACCCGCGGGTCTTCGATCAGGGCGCGAACCTGCTCCGACTCGATAAGCAACGTTTGAAAAACGCCCTCGGTGAAGCCAGCTCGCCGGAAAATATCTTCGATCGCGAGCGCGCATTGCGGAACGTTCGCCGCGTGTTTCAGAAGGGCGACATTGCCCGCCATCAATGCCGGCGCGGCGAAACGGAACACCTGCCAGAGTGGGAAATTCCACGGCATGATCGCGAGCACTGCGCCGATCGGCTCGTGACGGATATAGCTTCGCCGCGCATCAGTCGCAATAAGTTGATCGCTCAGAAAACGCTCGGCGTTCTCCGCGTAAAAGCGACAGCCGCGCTCGCATTTCGTTACCTCGTCGATCCCAGCGCGCAGTAGCTTCCCCATTTCGAGCGTGATGATCCGTGCCAGCCGTTCCTTTTCATGCTTGAGTAAATCGGCCGCTGCTATCATCCGCTCTGCGCGCTGCCCGAATGACGTTCGGCGATGTTGTTCGAAAGCGCGCCCTGCCTGCGCGATCTTCTTTTCGATTTGCGCCGAATCCAGCGCGCTAAATTCTTTCGATGTTTCGCCTGTAGCCGGATTGATCGATGCGATCGGCATATCAGCAATCTCCTGAACGGAGCATTAAAGTCTATGATGGGGAGCGCGGGGTTTCAGCCCGTCACCGCCGGCATCTTGCGGGGCTTCGAATAAGATCCGAGGTCCGGATTTACAAACGCAACCCTTTTGGAATCAAGATCCGATCGAGCAAATCGAAGGTCCATTGCACTAGCAGAGCGAGAACGGCGGCCGGAATTGCGCCTTCGAGAATAGTGGCGTGGTCATTCAAATTCAGTCCGCTCAAAATCGGTTCCCCAAGACCGCCAGCGCCGATGAGCGCCGCGAGGGTCGCCGTGCCAATGTTGATCACGGCGCTCGTTTTTATCCCACCGAGGATGCTGCGAGACGCCATCGGTAAATAAATTTTCCAGAGCCGCGCCCGGGCCTCGAGGCCAAGCGCGATCGCCGATTCACGGATCGGCTGCGCGATGTCCTGCAGTCCGGTCGCGGTATTTCGAACGATAGGAAGCAAGCCATACAAGAAAAGCGCCGCGATCGCGGTGCGCGGGCTGATTCCAAAAAACGGAACCGGAACGAGAAGCGCGAGCAATGCGAGCGATGGAATCGTTTGGACTGCGCTGGTCACGCCAAGAATCGCCTGACCAATTGCGCCGCCGCGGCTGGCAGCGATGCCGAGGGGAATGCCGGCGACGATCGAAAGCAAAAGCGAAACGCCGGCGAGCTCCATGTGCCGTGTTGTCCAGCGAATCAACTTATGGGGAAACGTCTCGCCGCTGCGCTTTGCTCCGGATGTTGCGCTGTTTGCAAAATACAAATCGGCGGCGCGCGAATAATTTTTCGTTCGCTCCGCCTCGGCATTCAACCCGATCATTCTCTTTTCATCCAGCGTGCCCTCGAGATTTCGCAGTGCCGCGATCGCTTTCTCTGGCAGCGTCAATCGATAAAGAAACACCGCTTTGTATTGCGGAAAAAATTGCAGATTATCTTGCAGCACCACCAAATCGTTTTCGCCGATTTTCGCGTCGGTGGAGTACGCATCTTTAACATCGATCGAACCGTTGCGGAGAGCGGCATAGCCCAGGCCATGATCGATGCCGTTTATGTTTTGAGTCGGCAGTTGATATTTTCCGGCGA
>DASXNS010000268.1:0-4893 GCA_036494865.1 Chthoniobacterales bacterium
AAAAACGGGAAGACTTGGGAGGCGAATTGAATAATCAGCCACGCGAAAACGGCGTAGGCGGTGGCAACCTTGTAAAGGTTGCGCCGCTTTAGCTCGGCGAGAAACTGGGTCGGCTTCACATCGATTTCCCTACTGCTCTTCGGAAAACGGGCGCCATCGTGGCAAATAAAGATGCGCACGACAAGCCGGCGCGTCGTTAGGCGTAAACCGCATTTGCGCTACCGGAAAAAATCCCTACCGAAACCTCGACCGCAAGGGAGTGACCTCGCTTATGCAATCACCGCATTGTTGTTAGGAGAAAGCGCGCATTGGAATTGTAAGGTCCTTCGCCCTTTGCCCGCTCAGGATGAAAGAGAACGGACGCCGCCTATTTCGGCTGCGCAGCAGGCGCGAGCGATGCGACGATTTTTTCGAAGCGCGGGTCGCCGCGCAACGGATCGAAGATAGGCAGCAATTTTACCCAGCCATAGCTCGTGAAGGCGCACGGAATCTTCGCCACGTGCTCGAGCTGCTCGATCGCGAGATCCTTTTCATTTAGCTGCGAATAGATAGCCGCAAGATAAAAGAGCGCATCGGCGCCGACCGCCGCGTCTTTCGAGACCGGAAGCAATTCAATCGCGCGCTTTCCTTCCCTGATCGCGTCATCCTTCCGATCGAGACCCGCATCGATCAGGGCCAGGAGCGATAGCGCTTGTCCGTAGTCGGGATTCGCACGCGCAAACATTTCGACGGCCGGTCGCGCCACAGTATAAGCAGCCTTCGCCCCGGCGGCATCGCGGACACAAGTCGCGGCCAGCCCCTGGTAGAACGCGAACGGACACGGACCCAGCTTCGAACTCAGTCCTTCCTTCGGCATCAAGGCAAGCGCTGCGTCCGCCGCGGGCCGATCGCGTTCCAGCAAAGCAAGAAATAGCGCGTCGGCGCCGAGCAATTCCCGCTCACTCCCGCTTCGCTTGCTCACTTCACTCAAGAGCATGTGGGCGGGCAGGGGATCGGCCCGTTCTTCCAGCGCGGTCCATGCTTCGCCCCAGCGCGCAGTAAACTCGGCTGAGGGTATCGCCCCTTCCCGCTGGAAGGTGCTCCGGAGTTCGCGATAGCGATGCATTGGCCGGTATATGCCGACGAGCTGTTCGAGAAGCTCGAAGTTTCTCGGCGCGAGCCCAACCGCTTTCTCCAGATTACGCGCGGCTTCGTCCCAATTTCCCTGCGAGCGCTGAATCATTCCCAAGATCTGGAGGACCTCGATGTTATTCGGCAACGCCGTGGCTGCGAGTGCCAGCTCATCCTTCGCCCGATCGTTATCGCGATAGATGTGCTTGAGATGTCCCGCCTCAGCCAGATGGACCTCGCCGGAATCGGGACCTAACTCCGAGGCGATTTTCAGCTCTTGATTCGCGTGAAGGAGCCGCGCGCTGGTGCGATCGACCCCGTATTCATAAAATCGATCGTGGACACGCGCCAAGGCGCAATGCGCCAGCAAGAACGCGGGGTCCGCGCGAATCGCCTTCTGGAGCAAGCTCTCCGCTTCGCGCAGCGCGCTGCCCCAGTTTGCCTGCTCGCTGCCGAGCAATTCCTTGGCCCGCAGATAAGCATCGTAAGCGGCGGGATTTTTCGTGAGCGGCTTCTCGATCGCGGCCTTCTCGCTCGGCGAAAGTTTTGCCCGCAGTTGATCGCTGATTTGCTCCGCGATGTCGCTCTGGATTCCAAACAGATCGGCCACCTCCCGATCGTAGTGTTCCGCCCAGACATGCGTGTCGCTGCGGGCGTCGATCAATTGCGCCGTCACGCGCACATTATTTCCCGCCCGCTGCACGGTGCCTTCCAGCACGTGCGACACACCGAGCACCTTCCCGATCTCGCGCAAGTTGCGCCCGTTCGTGTCGCGATACTGCATCACCGACATGCGGCTGATCACTTTCAAGTCGGCGATCTGGGCCAGATCGGTGAGCACTTCGTCTTGCACGCCGTCGGCGAAGTAAGCGTTCTGCTTGTCGTCGCTCAGATTTTGAAATGGCAGGACGGCGATGCTTTTTTCGGGAATCTCAACGCTCTGGCTCAATCGCGCCGGTTCACTCGTTAGGTGCGCGCTCCTTTTCACCCGCAGGAATTCAAAAACAACAACCGCCAGCGCGATCGCCACGATGGCCATCGTGAATGCAGTAAGCCTGCGGCCAGTGTGATGCGCGATCGATTCGCCCGGCGCCACATCTTCCGTCCGCTTCAACCCTTCCGGCGTGATTTCATAGACCCAGGCGAACACCAGCGCGACGGGAGATCCGAGCAGCAGAAGGAGAACAACCAGGCGCACCGACCAGTTTGGGATTTCGAAGAAGGGGAATACTTGGGTCGCGAATTGAACGATCAACCACGCGAAAACGCCGTAAGCGACCGCGACCTTGTAAACATTGCGCCGCTTTAGCTCAGCTAGAAACTGTGTCGGTCTCACGATCGATCTCCTACCCATTCGTTAGGGAAAACCGCCCGCATTGTTCCAAACAAAGTTGCCGCCGACAAGCCTGATAGTTTGCCCTTTGCCAGGGCCGAACCTCTTTCCTCGGCGGTCATAAACCGCCGCCACAACTTTCAAGCGAGCCATCAGCCCCCCTGTTATTTTCCTTCCGCGCGGTTAGCTCACCAAAATAGTGGCCGGATCGCTCCAGCCGCTCTTGGTGTTGTTAGGCCCGATCGCTCGGACGCGCACCCAAATATCTTTCGCGCGCAACAATCCCTTTAGGACAATCCCGCGGGTGGAACTAAACGGATCGTAATCCGTCCAGACACCGCCGTTTGGATCCAGCGACGTTTGCACCTGGTAGCTCTTCGCCCGGGGCGAGGCCTCAAAGAGCACCTGCACTTCGCCGCTCACTCCCGTCGCTTTGAGCCGGAGATTCAACGGCGTGGACGGCGCATCGCTGCTTTGGCCGGCCTGTTTGCGGAGCCCGAAGCCGGTCGTGGCCAACTTTACCCGGTCGCCGCTCGCCGTTTTTTCCAGGTTGGTGGCCAGGTCCGCGAGGTGACCCTCGAGCTTGCGGCGGGCGGCGAGGATCGCTTGATCGCGCGCCTGTCCTTTCGGCATTCCCAGGGCCTGTTTCAACTCGTCGAGGTCGCTCAGAATGACCGCGAGAGCTGGATCGGTAGTAGTGAAATTGGGATTACCCGTCAGCGCTGTGGTAATGCTGAGCCCGGTTTGATAGAGCACTTCCGGCGTGAGATGGGCGAATCCGCTGTTTAATATGTTCTGCATACCCTTTCCGAAGGGAAATTTTTCCTCGTGCTGCAAGAAATCGTCTTTTCCCTCTGGAAATATTTTTCCTCCTAATGGAACGCCGCCCGCTCCTAGGCGATCTCCACGCTCTCCTAATGGATGATCTCGCGATAGATATGGATCGCTCTTTTGTCCCGGCGAGCCGTCCAACGCGCCCCATGAACCGGTCATCAGCACCAATGGCTCGACCTCCTCATCAATAGATCGCCCGATATTGCAAGTGACATGGTTAGCCGCTCCTAATGGGACGATCCGTCGAGAGACATGGATCGTCGCGCGATCCACATGGAGCGGGGCGCCCTCCTATCGGGGAGTCTGACGCTCCAGTAGGCAGGTTCGGTCCAAGCAACGGCGAAATCGCTTCTCCGCCTGCCTTTCCAAGCCCTTCATCCGCCGCCCAAATTGCTCCAAATTCCAGCCAAGCCGTTCCCCATCACCAGTTGAGTCCTATAGATGGAGACAACCTCCTTGCACGGAGACAAGCTTTGGCGCGAGGCAAAGCAATTTGGATGGGACCGGATTCTCTTGCTACACCATGCCGAGCTTCATCCGGCCCGCTTCGCTGATCATGTTTTGGTTCCACGGCGGATCCCAGACGAGTTGCACTTCTGCTTCGTCCACGCCATCGATGGTGAGGATCTTGCTTTGGGCGTCGTGCGCAATGGCCGGACCCATCCCGCAACCGGGCGCGGTGAGTGTCATTTTCACATCTACTTTTACGCCGCCTTCTGGACGCCTGGTGAGCTGGCAATCGTAAACCAAGCCGAGATCAACGATGTTCACCGGAATCTCAGGATCGAAACATTGGCGCAACTGATCCCAGACCGCCTTGTCCTCGACATCGCCCGAAGTTGACGCTCCAGTTTTTTCCGCGGCGCCGTTTCCGGAAGCTGGTTTTTCCAGACCGAGCGCGTCCAAATCTTTTTCGGCGACGCGAGCGAGACCTTGATAGGTCGCGATCGTGTAGCTGCCGCCAAGGGTCTGCGTGATGACGCCCGGCGTCCCGGATGGGATCGTCGTTTTGTTACCGCTCGGGATCTGGATGGCCTCCACGTCCCGCGACAAAGTGAATTCCGTATTTTCGTGCATGGTCGAGTAAAACTAAGTCTTACGATCCTCCATTAAGCGCGATTTGTCATCCCTCGCCGTCTGGGTGGCAAAGCTTCCGCGACGATCATTTATCCAGGACGATCCTGACCTTTCCTTCGGACGCCTGCCCCGCGTTCAGTTGGCTCAAAAGCGTTGGAGCGTTGCCGGTCTTTTGCTCCGGTTTCTTCAGCGTTCCCTCAGCAGAAAGCGCTGACCGCAACGCTCCTTCGACCAACTGGGCGCAGTGAATCTTTACCGGCGGCAATGCGCCCAACGGCGCCGCTAGTTCTTCTCCCGACATCGATTTCGCTTCCGCGATCGTCTTGCCCGCGAGCATTTCCGTCGCCACGCTCGCCACCGCGATCGCGGTCTGGCATCCGAAAGTCTGGAAGGTCGCGCGATCGATCACTTTGCGTCCGCCTTCCTCCTTGAATTTCACCCACATCCGCAACATGTCGCCGCAATCGGCGCTGCCTACGGTGCCGATGGCGTCGGCATCTTTCATCTCGCCGAGATTGCGCGGATTCTTCACCGCTTCC
>DASXNS010000269.1:0-2517 GCA_036494865.1 Chthoniobacterales bacterium
ATGCGCGATCCTCCCAGCTTCTTCGCGACGATGCATCGGTTCATGGATCAGCTTGGGAAAAATAATTTGCTTCAGCTCATTTCTAAACAACCGGAATTGCGGATCAGGCCACCACGGTTCGCCAGCGATGAAGCCGCCCGCCGGATGAAGCCAGCGGCGCGGCAGTTGATAATGATTGTATTCCGCGCTGGCGAGGAAATCGCGCCAGGCGCTTTCCGGTCCGTTGATGCTCAATTGTTCGTCGCTATCGAGGCGCAAAATCCAATCGCAGCGGCACGCCTCGAACATTTCCCGCAGGTGTGCTTCAACGAAACCTTTCCCGGGCACTTCGTAGAGACGCGTCGCCAGGCCCGCGGCCCAACCGCGCGTCTCCTGATCGGCTCGATTGATGTCGACGAAAATTACCAGCTCATCCGTCAACGTCTTGATGTCCGAAAACCAGCGAGCTGATTCCGCGGTCAATCGATCCGTGAGCAGGACGCAGCTCAGCGCTGGTTTTCGGCGTGTGATCGGGACCATTCGTCGATGTTGATTTCTTGATTCGCTGGTCAGCTCCGGTCGCGAACGTTGAACATAGGTGATCGTGCAGCCGAATCAATCTTCCGCCGTTCGCTCGACCCTTTGACGAAATGGTGTTCGCTTTCCGAAAATCGCGGTCCCGACTCGAACCATCGTCGCGCCTTCTTCGATCGCGACGAGGAAATCGCCGCTCATTCCCATCGAGAGCTGCGGCAATTCGGTTTTGAATTGGGCCGCGAGCTGATCGCGCGTGCCGCGCAACGCGGCGAAATATTGGCGCGACGCTTCGGGGCCCTCGGGTGCGAGTGGTGGAATCGTCATCAGTCCTTCAATCGTGAGGCGCGGGAAATCGAGAAGCGCTTCCATTTCCGTGCGCAAAATTTCAGGCGAGAAACCGATTTTGCTCCCCTCGCCCGCCAGGTTCACTTCCAACAAAACCCGCGGACGCAATCCTTCTTCATCCGCGATCCGATTCATTTCGCGGGCGAGCGCCAGGGAATCGACGCTGTGAAAAAGCTCGAAGAGCGGAAGCGCGTGCCGGATTTTATTTTTCTGGAGACGACCTACGAAATGCCATCGCGCCGCGGATGGAAGCAGCGGAATTTTCGCGCGCGCTTCCTGAACGCGGCTTTCGCCGAAAACCTGTTGCCCCGCGTCCAGTGCGGCGCGGACTTTCTCGGCCTGGTGGGTTTTCGAAATCGCAATTAGCTCTATTTCAGCCGGATCGCGGCGCGCCTTCGCGGCGGCAGCGGAAATTTGCGAGTGAACTCGCTCCAAATTAGCGGCGATATCGTCCATGGAAATTTGCAGATGGTGCTCACTCACTCCTAGGAGCGAGGGCGGAAATTGACAAGTCCGAGCTCTTCCATAATTCACAGCGATGAGCACGATCGAAGCACCTTCGCCCGTTTTGTTTTTTCAGACACTGACCGCGTATCAAGATAGCGCTGCTCTCAAAGCGGCGCTCGATTTGCAGCTTTTCAGCGCCATCGGCCAATCACCTGGGACCGCCCGCGATCTTGCCGCGCGGTGCCACGCAGCCGAGCGCGGAATTCGAATCTTGTCGGATTACCTTACCATCCTTGGGTTCTTGGAAAAAAACGGCGACCGCTATTCTCTCACTCGCGACTCCGCTGTTTTTCTGGATCAGAAATCGCCCGCCTATGCGGGAGGCGCCGCGGCGTTTCTTCTTTCACCTCCGATTCGAAGCGCGTTCGACGAGCTCGCGGCCGCGGTGCGTAAGGGCGGCACCGTTCAATCTGAAGGAGGCACGATGGCGCCGGAGCATCCGGTCTGGATAGATTTTGCGCGCGGTATGGCGCCGCTGATGGTTCCGCCAGCGGAGGCGCTGGCCGCGTTGCTCTCATTCGATTCCGCGCGCCCATCGCGAATTCTCGACGTCGCTGCCGGGCATGGAGTTTACGGGATCGCCGTCGCGAAAAAAAATCCGCAAGTGCAAGTGGTAGCGTTGGATTGGGCGCCAGTCCTGGAAGTAGCGCGCCAGAATGCGGCTGCGGCTGGTGTGGCTGATCGCTTCACGACCATTGCCGGAAGCGCCTTCGACGTCGATCTCGCCGGCGAATACGATGCCGCGCTCGTTCCAAATTTTCTCCATCATTTCGATCCGCCGACGTGCGTCGCTTTCCTGAAAAAAATCCACACCGCGATCCGCCCCGGCGGATGCGTAGCCGTGGTTGAGTTCGTGCCGAATTCAGATCGCGTCACGCCGCCGGAAGCGGCCAGCTTCAGTCTGGTCATGCTCGCGACCACAGCAGCGGGCGACGCCTACACCTCCGAAGAATTCGCCAAGATGTTAAAGCAGGCCGGCTTCAATCGCGCGGAGCAACATCCGTTGCCGCCCTCCTTTGCGACCGCGATTATCGCGAGGAAGTAGAACCGATCGCGATTTGGAATTGCGGTCCGGCGCGCGACTGGTTAAGCGTCGAGGCATGAAACGCGCACTGGTTTTCCTGCTCTGCCTGTTTCTGATTTCGTTTC
>DASXNS010000270.1:0-3199 GCA_036494865.1 Chthoniobacterales bacterium
ACGGCCAGAATGTTTTCGATGCCGCGACTTCTTTCGCGGGCGTGGAATGGGGCGCGGATGAAACAGCACAGCGGCTGGTCGCGGCGAAGCTGATCGAGCCGCTCATCATCGTCGCGGTTGCCAATACCGGCGAGGATCGCATTCACGAATACGCGCCGACACCGGGCCGGATCGATCCGGCGAAGCGGAAACGAAGCAAAGGATTGTTGCGCAGTTACGGACGTTTTTTGATCGAGGAGCTGAAGCCGTTCATCGATCGGAATTATCGCACGCGCGGTGAAGCGGAATCGACCGGTCTCGGCGGATCGTCGCTGGGCGGCCTGGCCACGCTGGCCCTCGGGCTTTGGTTTCCAAATTATTTTACGCGGCTCGCCGTGATGTCGCCGTCGATCTGGTGGGACGACTGCGCGATCTACGACATCGTGGAGACGGTCGATGAGACGGCGCCGCCGCCGCTAAAAATCTGGCTGGACACGGGCACGCGCGAGGAGGGTTGGGAACGCGCGCGCGAGTTGCGCGATCGGCTGGTCGAGAAAGGTTGGCGGCTGCACGATAACTTGAATTATCTGGAGGCCGATGGATTGGACCACAGCGAAGGCGCGTGGGCAGCGCGGATGGATCCGGTGCTGCGCTTTTTGTTTCCGCCGCCGCCGCCAGTGGTCGAGCGGCCGCGGCCGGAGCGATTCATGGCGGTGCGCGAAAAATTGCGGACACTTTCGAATGGAGCCAAGCGGCTGGCGAAAATCCGCTAACGAAAACGTTTACGAAACGGCAGCCCCAGCCTCGGTGAATTTGCCGAGCTTCCGAAATTTTTCGTAGCGCTGCTGCAATAATTCTTCGATCGGCTGCGCGATGATGCGCTCCAGGTTCTGGCGCAGCGCGGTGCCGAGATTAGCCGCGGCCATGTCGTGATCGCGATGCGCGCCGCCTTCGGGTTCGGGCACGATTTCATCGACCACGCCAAGTCCGATCAAATCTTGCGCAGTGAGCTTCAATGCTTCGGCCGCCTCGGCGGCGTGCCGCCGGTCCTTCCACAAAATCGCCGAGCAAGCTTCCGGACTGATGACCGAGTAATACGCGTTTTCGAGAATGAGGACGCGATCCGCCACGCCGATCCCGAGCGCGCCGCCTGATCCGCCTTCGCCGATGACAGTGGCAATTGTTGGCACGCGCAGATTCATCATTTCCCGCAGATTGACCGCGATCGCTTCGGAGATATGGCGCTCTTCCGAGCCTATCCCGGGAAACGCCCCGGGCGTATCGATGAGCGAAATAACCGGCAATCCAAATTTTTCCGCGAGGCGCATCAGCCGCAGCGCTTTCCGGTAACCCTCGGGATGCGCGCAACCGAAATTGCGCTTCACATTTTCTTTCGTGTCGCGCCCCTTTTGATGTGTGACGACAACGCAACGGTGATGCCCGAGCTTGGCCAGCCCGCTCGGCATCGCCTTGTCATCGCCGAAATGGCGATCGCCGTGCAGTTCAACCCAGTCAGTGAAACAACGCGCGATGTAATCGAGCGAAAAGGGACGTTGAATGTGACGCGCGAGCTGGACGCGCTGCCAGGCGGTGAGGTTCTCGTAAATTTCACGGCGGGTTTCGCGGATTTTTATTTCCATCGCCTCGACCTCGGTGTCGAAATCGAGTTCATGCGCATCGGAATGATTTTTCAAATCCTGGAGCCGCCGCTGGAGCTCGAGGATCGGTTTTTCAAAATCCAGTGGTTGAGATTCCATGAAGTCGGCGGGTAAAAAAAAGGCGTGAGCGGAACGCTATTCTAGTCGGTAATGGTGACAGCGGTCTTGCTGTTTACAAGACTGCTTAACTCCTCAACGTCGGAGGCGGCCAGGCCAAGTCCGGCCGGAAGCGGCTGCGCGGCTGCGGCGGGATGAGCTGCGTCCGGCTCCGCATAAAGAAAGTAGCCGGGCTGCGCCAGGCGGATCCAGCGGATGCTGCCGGCGTATTCCCTGGTGCCAAAACCGACGCGCTTGCCGTTGCTCCAGGCCATCACTTCCGCCACCCGGGTATTGATGCGGGTCGGCGGTTTGCCGGCGACCTTCACAGTTTTGATGTGGTAACGCTTGAAAAACTGGCCGTGATTGAGCAGGACAACGATCTGCGGTTTTCGCTGGATGAAGAGGGAAAAATCAGGATGGGAAATGAGGAGGTGCTCGCCGACACGAAGCATGGTGCTGGTCAAATTATTCGTGCGCATGATCAGTTCCGGGGTTGTCTTTGTTTTGGCCGCGATCTTGGCCAGGACATCGCCGCTCCGCACCACGTACTCCTGTTTTTCCGGCGAGCGATAATCGGAAAGAAGAATCTCGGTGTTGATTTCGCCTAACAAGTCCTTCGCTTCGTCGATGTGGAGGCCGCTCGGATATTTTTGGAGGAAATTAACCAAGGCATCGCGCGCCTCGAGCAGCTTGCCTTCCTGGCGAAGTTTCGCGGCAGCCTGAAATTCCGGGAGGCTAATGTCGGGCAAGGGCTCAACCGGAATCTCGCCGCTCTTCTCCGCGCGCATCGTCCGCTCCGGCTTGACGAAAAGATTGTAACTGAAATAAGCCGCGCCGCCGAAGACCAGCACCGCGAGCAAAAGAACGAAAAGCCATTTCATAAATGAAACCGGATCCGGATGTGAAGAGCCTCCCGGGTGAGACGCCGGAGCGCGCGGGGTTTCAGAGAACCGCTCGCTGACTCAGCTCTCGCCCTCTTTGCTCCAGGTGAAGTGGCAATCCTGGCAGTAAAATTCTTTTTGGAAAATTTTCAGCGCGAAAAGAATGCTCGCGATCGAGGGGGTGAGAAATTTCCGGGTCAATTGCGGATACTCGATCCGGGGCGATTTGCATTGCGGGCAGCGGATGGCGGCGCCGATCTCGGGATCGCTTGCCTCCCATTCCAACATCAATTTATTCGCCGCCTCGAAATCTTCCTCGGTCACCAGCACCTTGGCGTTCGCCTGCGGCTTCGACATGAAGGCGACCTGCTGCAGATGTCCTTCATTATGCACATCGGCCTTCACGCCTGCTTGCTGCAGCCGCGATTTCAAATGCTTCGCCTTGGCCGGTTCGTTAAATGTCGCAATCGTCACCATAATTTCATTTTCGCTGCGCCGCGTTCGCCGCGCTTCATCAAACATCAACTAAGGGCCGAGCGCAAGATTCGGCGCCGGATACCATTTATAAACCATCAGGTAAAC
>DASXNS010000271.1:0-10291 GCA_036494865.1 Chthoniobacterales bacterium
GGCAAAAGATGGAAGATCGTCTCGCGTGCATTGGGGTCGGCGCGGGTCGAGACGAAGCCGGCGGGTTTATGCAAGATGAGATGGAGCTTGGGTTTGCTCCGAACCAATTTGCTGCCCACCTTGACGTGATCGGTCTCCGCCGGCTGCGCGCTGAAATCAGTGCAAACCCGGCCGTTGATCGTCACCCGGCCTTCGGCAATCAACTGGTCGCAATGCCGCCGTGAGCCGACACCGGCTGCGGCAAGAAAACGATTGAGGCGCACCGTTGGAGAGGCGGAGCGTTGAAACGCCGACGCTTCGAGCCGCGTTACGCGTCCGGCTTCGTCTTCGGAAGGCCGATGACTTTCATCCCCTCCTTGAATTGCCCGCGCTTCTTCAGAAGCTCGACCCGCTCGAAACGCTTCAGGACGTTTCGTTTCGCCGTGATCGTGCTGGCTCCTTTTAGACTGCGATGTTGCGACATAAAATAGTCCCGGTGCTGATTTGAAAATCGAACGCCTAGGTTACGGCACGGCTTTCTTTTTTCAACTGGACGTTTCCTCTAGCGGGCGTGCTCGGGAAAAAGCTGCAGGATACTTTCTTCGTTCGCACGGCAGATTCCGCGCTCGGTGATGAGCCCGGTGATTAATTGCCGGGGCGTAACGTCAAAACCGAAGTTCGCCGCCGCGCTAGTTTCCGGGGCAAGGCGGACTTCCACGTGCTCCCCGTTACGCCAGCCATCCGCGCAATTCACTTCGTCCGAAGCGCGCTCCTCGATCGGAATTTCCTTCAGCCCGTCGCGAATTTTCCAATCGAAGGAAGAGGAGGGCAGGGCGACGTAAAAGGGAATCGCATTATCTTTCGCCGCCAGCGCTTTCAAATACGTCCCGATCTTATTTGCGACGTCGCCCGTGTAAGTGGTCCGGTCCGTTCCGACAATCACGGCGTCCACCTTTCCATGCTGCATCAAATGACCGCCCGCGTTATCGGCGATGACAGTATGAGGGACGCCGTGCTCGCCGAGTTCCCACGCGGTCAATTTCGAGCCCTGATTGCGCGGTCGCGTCTCGTCCACCCACACATGCAACGCGATGCCCTTATCGTGCGCGGCGTAAATCGGCGCAGTCGCCGAGCCGTGATCGACAAAAGCGAGCCAGCCCGCGTTGCAATGGGTCAGGACATTCACCGGTTTGCCCGCTTTTTCCCGGCTGATGTTCTGGAGTAACTCCAGGCCGTGTTGGCCGATCATGCGGCAATGTTCCGCATCTTCGTCCGCGATCTCGCGCGCGGTCGCGAACGCGATCCGCCGTTTTTCTTCGAGCCCGCCGGCGCGCGCGATTCGTTCTAGTTGACGAGCAATTGCCCAGGCCAGGTTCACGGCGGTGGGGCGAGTCGCTTTCAATTCCTCCGCCGCCGCGTGCAGATTTTCGTCGAACGAATCCGGCGACGCGCTTAGCGCGGCCAGATACATTCCATACCCGGTCGCCGCTCCGATCAACCCGGCGCCGCGGACATGCATCTCCCTGATCGCCGTCGCCATCTCGCCCACGCTCCGCACTTCTTCGATCACGAAACGATGGGGAAGAAACCGCTGGTCGATCAGCCGAATGATTTCGTTATTGGACTCGTTAGGCCAAATCGTCCGGTAATGTCGGCCGCGCACGTTCACCTGCAGATGATAGAACGCTTCGGATTTTTGTGCGAACATGGCTGCGCCCAAAGATGGAAATTTTGCCTCCGAGTGCGAGCCGGCCGCGCGGATCAAATACGCGCGTTGGTTTGCTGATGACGGCATTGATCGTGGCCGTCATTGCCTGGCTCGGCATGCCCGAGATCGAATGGTACGTGCTCAAGCAATCGCTCCGAAATCGATTTCCGCAGGTGGATTGGATCGCGACGCGCGACCTGGCGTATTGGCTTGCCGATCCAAACCGGCCTCCGCCACTTTTGCTCGATGTGCGAACGCCGGAAGAATGGAATGTCAGCCATTTGCCCGGCGCGCGGCGGGTCGAGCCGAATGCAACGGCGGAAAATGCCGCCGCCGGTCTTCCCAAGGACACACCAATCGTAACTTATTGCGCAGTCGGCTACCGCTCCGCGGGAATGAGCGTCGCGATTGCGCGCGGCCGGATTTAGTCACACGCAAAATCTCGAGGGTTCGATTTTCCAGTGGGCGAATGAGCATCGGCCCCTGGTGCGCGATGGCACGCCGGTCACCGTCGTTCATCCTTACAATTCTTTCTGGGGCCGTCTCTTGAAAAACGACGTGCGCGCGCCGCAATGATTTTCGTCAAACCTCATCCCGTCAGAGCTCGTTGCTGAGCACGACGTAGTGACCGCAGGTCGTCACCTGGTGATAGATGTGGACTTGGACGGTGACTAATTTCTCCCAATGCGCGGTGCGGCTTTGTGGGACGATCAGATAAATCGGATCGGCCCGGTTCCAAGCCTGGAGCACATAATTTTCATCGAGATATTTTTCCTCCGCCTCGGCGTTCTGTTCGAAGCGAGCTGGCTGCTGGTTCACCAGAAAAAATTTTTGGTTTAGGTAAAAGGTGAGGCTACTGGCGGTGTCGAGCGGCCCTTCGTAAAGGACCCGGCGATCTTTATCAGCGTGCCGATTGAGAAAATCCGCGGCGGCGGCGAAGGAAAAAAACGGCGCGATGCGGATTGTCCCTTCGGCCAGGCAAAGTCCTATCGGAATCATCGAGCTCAAGACCACCACCAGGGCGATTTCCGGATGGGACTGCGCCGCGAAATAAAGCGCAAGCGCGGCAAAGATAAGCAGGGCGATGCTCGCGATCTGGAGGAGGGGACGCAATGCGAGAAGAGTGGCGAACGGAATATTTTCCGTTAAGAGATGCGCGAAATTTTCGGGCAGCAGCGACACGATCCCGCCGATCGCACCTACCAAAATAAGAGCAGAGATCGCGGCGAAGCGGAGCGGGGGCGGAGTTCGTTCCCAGGCGCACGCTGCCCAAAGCGCAAACGCCGGCCACATGCTCATGGAGGAAGCAGCGGTGCGCTCGCCTAACAACAAGGGCAGAATCAAACCCACCGCGATCCAGCAGAGCGGCAATGCATCCGCGAACCCGATGTCATGCGGCCGGATAATTTTTCGGGCCGCGAACAGCAGTCCCGGCAGGACGAGGAGAAGAGCTGGGAACCACCAGACAAGATGGAGAATAAAAAATCTCCACCGCGGCACCCCGTCCTGACTGAGCCAGCCTAACGAGTAAGGAAAAAATCCGCGGAAATGCCACCCGGCCCAAACGAACCAGGGCCCCACCATCAAAATAAAAACGAGCAGGTAGCTCCAATGAAGGAGAAGCGGAAAACGGACGCGGGCTTCGCGGAAAAAGAATGCGAGCAGAGCGCAAAGAGCCGCGAGATAAAAAAGGGCCGTCAAACCGCTCGTTAGGCAACCGAAACTTGTGCAGAGCCAGAAGCCCGCGAACCAGGCGCGCCGAAAACGACGGCGTTGATAGCCGCAAATCAGGCAGAAAACCGCACCGGCGATGAAGGCGCTAAAAATCGGCGCGGGCGTGACGCTTCGCCCGAGAAGAAATGTGCCGGCGGAACAAAGATAGATCAGAGCGGCGGCAAACCCTCGCCAGTAACCGGCCAGCTGTTCGCCGATAAAAAAAGTCAACCCGATCGAAGCAATCGTCGCGATTGCGCCGGGCAGCCGCGCCGCCATCGGACTTACGCCGAACAGCTCATAGGAGAAAATGATGAGCCAATGCGCCAGCGGCGGAGTCTGCAAGAGCGGCACGCCGTCATTCGTGGGGAGGAACCATTGCCGCGTTTCGAGCATTTCGCGCGCGGCGCCGGCGAGTCGCCCTTCTGCTCCATTGTATAATTCGCCCCAGCCTGCGGTTCCGAGATGAAGGAGCGCGGCCAAAATCAAAAGAAGAATCAAAAGAGCGTGGCGGGTGGGCGGCGGATCGATCGCCTGCGGCTCGAGGAAGCTTTCTTCCAGGGTGAAGGTACGGCTGCCGGCGGCCATCGGAACGATTCGTTAGGCCGGACCGCAGTGGCGCCCGAACCGGTTTTTCTGTTTAAGCCTCATCGCTGCTCGAGATTCGATATTGATCCCACTCATCCGGAAGCCGCAGTAATTTCCCCGCCGGCATCTGGATGATCGCGAGCAGTTGCCGGCATTCGGCAATGAGAGTCTTGTCGGCCGGGCGCACGATTTGAAACGCGCACCAAAAACGAGCCCGTTCCAGCCGGGCGAGCCAGCCATTCACAGTCAGCCGGTCTCCCAATTTAGCTGCGCGCCGATAATCAATCTCGGTGCGAACAACGACCGGATATTTCTGGTTCTCCGCCATCTGGGCCAGACCGAGGCCGAGCTGCTCGGCAAGGAGTGTGCGGGCGATTTCGATGAAACGCAGATAAGCGATGTTATGGACAACGGCGGCGCAGTCCGTATCGAAAAACATCACCTGCACTTCGGTGCGAATGCGGGGCGCGTTTTCGTTCACCATCCGCAGCCATCATTTCGAAACCGCCGCCTAAAGCAACGGAATTGTCTTCCGGTCCAAGAGATCGAGCACGGCGGTTCCGACTTCATCCGAGCTCACTGCTTTCATGCAGCGAAAATCAATCGGGCATTCGCGCAGGAAACAAGGGCTGCATTCAACCTGATGCCGGATGACCCGATCGTCGCGTCCCAGCGGACCAGTCAGGCGCGGCTCGGTCGAACCGAAAACCGCGACGACCGGGATGCCGACAAGAGTGGCGAGATGCATCGTGCCGGTGTCGTTCGTGAGCAGCAACGCGCACTCGCGTAAACCGGCGATCAGTTCTTCCAGCGTCGTTTTGCCGATGCGGTTCAGGCAGTTAGCGCCCAGTTTGGTTGCGATCACGTCGCCGATTTCCGAATCCCGCGGCGTGCCGAAAAGGACCCATTGCACATTGCGCCCGGCCGCGACCGATCCGGCGACTTCCACGAATCGTTCCGGCAGCCAGCGTTTGGCAGGCCCATATTCCGCGCCGGGACAGAGTCCGATTTTTAGCGGGACGCTTTGCGCGTTCTCGCGCCGCACCGCAAACGCTATTTCTTGGCGGACAGACTCGCCTCCCAGCTCCCGCGCGATCCGAAGATAATGATGAACCTGATGTTCGATTGGACCGCGCGATGGTTGATCCGGAACAATTTGATTCAGCAGCCAGCGGCGATGATGACCGCGATAACCGATTCGCCGAGGGACGCGCGCCAGCCACACTTCCAAGGCGGCCCGGAGGGAATTTGGGAAAACAATCGCGACGTCGAATGTTGCTTGCCGGCGAAATAATTTCACGGCGCGGAAGAGCGAACGACTCGTTAGGCTAAGGACCTCGTCAACCTCCGGAAGAAGCTTCCAGGCCGCCGCGATTTTTTCCGGGGCCGCGATCGTGATATGGGCATCGGGACGGCCGGCCTTGATCTCGCGCACCGCCGGCATGCTGATGATGCAGTCGCCGAGCCAATTCGAACTCCGGATCAAGATTCGAAAGGGTTTTAGTTCTTTGGCAGGCATTGACGGAGACAAGTAAATCCCGCGTTTGTATTTCCCGAGAAGAAAATTCGGGCTCGGAGTTTTCCAGCGATTATGCACCCAGAGCCAATCTTCCGGCGCTTTCCGGATTTGCTGCTCGAGCGTCCGGTTTGCTTTTGCGGTCATCAGCTCGACGGAATCACCCGGCGAATCGACCCGCGAGGTGAAGACCATCCGCCAACGTGCGGGGCCCTCGGTGTAAACTGCGGCAGCGATCACCGCCGCACCGGTTCTTTTCGCCAGCAAACCAGGCAGCGGCGAAGTAGAAGCAAGCCTCCCGAAAAATGGCGTCCATAATCCGTGATCGCCGGCGTGTTGATCGCCCAGAATTCCGATCAGCCCACCGGAACGAAGCAGCCCGATCGGCTTGTGAAATCCTTCGCTCCGATCGAAAAGCTCAGCGGCGGTGCTCGCGCGTTTGCGGCTAACGTCCCGATCGATGTAACGATTCCGCAGTGTTTGGTAGATCGTACCGACTCTGCTGTAGTCGGCATATTTCGGCATCAGTTGCGCAAAACTTTCCCAGTTGCCGATATGGCTCAAAAGCAAAATGACGGGCCGGCCTGCGCGCAATTCCTGATGAATCGCCTCCAGATTTTCCGTTTCAATATAGCGCGCCAGTTTTTCCGGCGCCATAGAACCCATCTTCGCGCTGCAAAACAAATTGGCGCCGAGCAGTTGAAAATGCCGGCGACCGATTCGCCGCAATTCGCGCGCCGGCTTTTCACCCCCAAAGGCGATCTCAAGATTCCGCTCCGCCAGCCGCCGATAGCGGGAAAGCAGCAGCCAGGATAGAAAACCGACAAAATTTCCGGCGGCAAAAAGCAGGCGAACCGGAAGCGCGCTCGCGATTACCGTCCCGGCGCGATACAAAAGATAGATGCTGAAATCGAGCATGCGGGATCAGGGAGACACGGCCGGTGAATTCGCGCCGAAGGGTAAATTTGCCTGCGCCCTGCTTCAATCAATATAATGTCCCTGTGTTGCGGCCGCCTCCCCATTCTATTCGTTCGGATTTTGCGCGTTTCGTCGTGCAAAAATTCGGGACCGGTCCGTTTCTGATCATCGCGCCCGAAGCTGAGGAACTGGAACGGCAATTTCACGCCGCCGGTACTGCGGTCACGGTTTGCAGCTCGGCCGCGATGCTGGAGCAATTGACTTTGCAAAACGGCGCTGTACCAGATGCACAGCTTGCGGTCTGGTTTTATCCGGCGGAGTCGAAGGAGGACGAACGCGCCGCGGCGGAGATAGCGGCGCACGCGCGAGAGGTGTTGCTCGTTTCGGGCGCGGGAGCGGAGATCGCAAAGCGGCGTCCAAATTTAGTGCAACACTTTCGCCGATTTGGTTTCCAGCCCGATTACGAATTCGACTTGGGCGATTGGGAACCGATGGCAGTGCGGCTGATCCGCAAGACGGAAGATTCCGCGCAAACCCTGGTGCCGGCAGTGGAGTCGGCCTTCGCCCGGCTCAACCGGCATGTGCGCGGTTTGCAGCGAAGTTTGCGCACGCGGATGTCGGAGCTGGAAGCAGCCGATCGACACATCGCCACGCTGGAGGAAAAGTTGCTGAAACTGAAAGAAGCGAAGCGCGATTTGAAGCGCTTGAAACAGGAGAAGCAGGTGCTGCGCAAATCGCCCGAGCGCAAGATCGGCCAGGTCCTGCTCGCACCCTACCGCTTGCCCCAAAAACTTTTGCGGGAAGTGCGGAAGCGATTTCCCCGGCTCAACAAGTCGTTGCGCGGGGACCCGGCGAATGAATATCAGGCCTGGTTCGATGATCATCGCATCCAACCCGCCGAGTTGCCGGCGCAGCGGGAAGAATCCAGCGCTTTTTCTTTCCAACCGTGCGTCAGCATTATCACTCCGGTTTTCAACACGCCGGTTAAGTGGCTCGCCGAATGCGTCGAATCCGTCCGCGCCCAGAGCTATGAAAAATGGGAGCTGATCCTGATCGATGATGATTCGAGCGATCCCGAAACGCTCCGATATCTGGCCGAGCTCTGTCCGCGCGATTCGCGGATCGTTTGCACGAAGGTGGAGAAACGAGGTGGAATCTCCGCCGCTTGCAACCGCGGCCTCGAAGTCGCGGCGGGCGATTGGATTGGCTTTCTCGATCACGACGATCTGCTCGAACCAGACGCGCTCTTCCAAATGGTAAAATGGCTGCAAGACCATCGCGATGCGGATTTGGTCTACTCCGACGAAGACAAGCTGACTGAAGCAGGTTTGGATTCCCCGATTTTTAAGCCGGATTGGTCGCCGGATTATTTTCTTTCCTGCAATTACGTCTGTCATTTCACCGTCGTCCGCAGTGAGCTTCTTCGAGAGGTGGGCGGTTTTCGTTCCGAATTCGATGGCGCGCAGGATTACGATCTTTTTTTGCGCATCGTTGAAAAGAGAAAGCAGATTGATCACATTCCGCGCATTCTTTATCATTGGCGGCGCAGTATCACTTCCACCGCCGACAACATTCGGCGCAAACCCGGATCGCTCGAGACCGGTCGTCATGCGCTCGAAGCCCATCTCCAGCGCCAGCAGCAATCGGGGCACGTCACCGTCGATTGGCGGACTCACGCCTATTGGATCAAGCGCGATCTGACAGAAGCAAAAAAGATCTCGATCATTATTCCAGTGCGCGATCGCGTCGATCTTCTGGCGCGCTGTCTCGATAGCCTAACGAGTAAAACGACCTACGCGCCGTATGAAATCGTGGTGGTCGATAACGAGAGCGAATCGGCTGAAGCACGCGATTATTTTGCGGGCCTCAAGCACCGGGTGGTGCATTACGCCGGCCCCTTTAATTTTTCCGCGATCAATAATTTTGCGGTCGAACAAACTGAGGGTTCCTGGCTGCTGTTTTTGAATAACGACATCGAGGTGATCGATGGCGACTGGCTTTCGATCATGGCCGAACACATTCAGCGCCCTGAAGTTGGCGCGGTCGGCCCGCGACTCCTTTATCCGGACGACACCGTGCAGCATGCCGGCATCGTGGTCGGGGTGGGCGGAATTGCGGAGCACGCGTTTCGCGGTTTGCCGGCGGAAGCGCCGGGCGTTTGCCGGCAATTGCAGGTGACGCGCAACTACAGCGCGGTGACTGGCGCGTGTCTGCTCACCCGCCGCGAAGTTTTCGACGAAGTGGGAGGATTCGATGAGGAGTGCCTGCCGGTCACCTTCAGCGACGTCGATCTTTGCCTGAAAATGCGCCGCGCTGGTTATCTCGTCGTCTACACGCCCTTCGCTAAGTTGTATCATCATGAATCCGGCACGCGCCGCCGAACGGTCGAACCGCTCGAGACGGAAGTGATGCGGGAACGCTGGTCCGGCGTGCTGGAGCGCGATCCTTATTACAATCCAAATCTTTCTCGCGACCGAGCCGATTTCTCGTTAGGCATGTGATGGAATGTCGATGAGTGCGCCCGACAACAAATTCTGGGAAGGCCTCACCGCGGAGGCGCGGGCTGCCCTGGTGATGCGCGATTATGCGCCGCAAACATTTTCCGAACAACTCGCCGGACCCGGGATTGATGCGGGAAAACTTGCGCTGACGGATCGGACCAGCGCGGAAGCGCGCGAAGCGTGGATTCCAGGCGTTGAAATTTTTTCCCGCACGATTTATCCGCAACGGCATCGTGGTTCCTTCGGCGAATTCGTTCGCCGCGACGAAGGCGTCCTGGCCCGGATCGCGTTCTGGCCGGCGCAATGGGCCAACGCGCGGATGTTTGCGCAAACCGCCAAGGGCTTTCACGTTCACCCGCCCAGCATTCCTGACGACACCGCTCCGGAGGATTGGATGCGCCGCTGTTTTCTCGATGAGCCGGAAAATTATTCGCTCCGCCGTTACGAGAACGAGCAGTGGGACGTGATGTTTTTCGTCCAGGGCGTTGCGGAAATGATTCTGCGCGATGTGCGGGCCGGCCTCCCTTCGCGCACGATGCGTTTCTTCGTCGATGGCGATAATCATCGCAGCGTCCACAATATCGGCATCGTCGTCCCGCCCGGCGTCGCGCACGCGATTCGGGTCGAGGGCTCCGAGGACGTGATCATGATTTACGGAACGAGCACCTCTTTTAAACCGGAGTTCGAAGGGCGGATCGCGAGCGACGTGGAAACCGCGGCCCTGCCGGAGTCGTGGCAAAAATTTCTGGCGCAATAGAAGGAGCAGTCCAATGAAGCGGCGTTTCGATCCGGCCGAGCCGGAATTGATGGACCGCCCGCAGCCAGTCACCCCCGAGCTGATCAGCGATCTGCGGAATTTACGCCAACTCAATCGCTATTTCGGCAGTTACGCACTGATCGGATTTTTTTTGCGCCGCTGGATTGCGCCCGGCGCGCAACTGCGCGCGCTCGACCTCGCCACCGGGTCGGGCGACATTCCGCGCCTCATCGTCGATCACGCCAGACGCGTTGGCGCTAACCTCACGGTAGAGGCGATCGATCAGCAAAATTCCACCCTGAAAATCGCCCGTGGCCTGAGCGCCGATTACCCCGAGATCGATTTCAAACAAAGCGATCTGCTCTCCTTTCGGCCTAACGAGTCCTACGACCTCGTTCTCTGCTCGCTGGCGCTGCATCATTTCGATGAAACGACTGCGGTGCGGGTGCTGGAAAAATGCCGGCAGCTCTCGGGCCGCTTCGTTCTGGTTGCGGACCTGCGCCGCGGCTTCCTGGCGAGCGCGGGCGTTTATCTTTTAACCCAATCGATCTTTCGCGAATCGATGACGCGCACCGACGCCCGCCTCTCGGCCGAGCGCGCCTTTTCTTTCC
>DASXNS010000272.1:0-5276 GCA_036494865.1 Chthoniobacterales bacterium
GAGCCAGTGCGGTTGAATATTCGACCGGGAGAAGTTTATCAGCGGATTGATCTGTTGCGCGCGCTGTTGGTAAAAAGTCCCAACGATGTAGCGCGTTGTCTGGCGCGCGACAACGCCGGCAGCATCGAAGCGTTCGCCGACAGAATGAATGCAAAAGCACAACTTCTGGGCGCGACTCATTCGCATTTTCTGAACCCGAACGGACTCCCTATTCCCGGCCAGTATTCCACCGCACGCGATCTTGCGGTTATCGCGCGCGCGGCTTACGCGAATCCGACGATTCGTTCCATTGTCTGTCTGCCCCAGCTTGTTTTTCGTTACGCCAATGGTCGGACCCGCGAACTGGAAAACACCAACAAAGTTCTGAAGCGGCTTCCCTTTTGCAACGGAATGAAAACAGGCTACACCGAGGCGGCCGGCCACTGTCTGATAGCAAGCGGTTCGCGCCCGGGGCGCGACATCATCGTAGTAGTCCTCGGCGATACCAAATCCGGGGTTTGGACCGACGCCGCTTCGTTGCTTTCCTGGGGTCTTTGGCTCTGATTTTGGGTGACCTGCCTGCCTCGCGTCCTCCCCAGTAACCACTACACGTTCTTACCGCTCTACTTCGGGTAGCGCACGCGTCTCGCGTGTCTGGTTTCGGCGTCTAGCCGAAACGAACTTTCATCAAGCTTCATAAAGGGCGGGCGCTTACGAAGCACAGAAAAAGTCCGCGATGACGTCTCGTCATCGCGGACACGCCAGACGCGTGCGTTCCCCAGAAAACCCCGGGGGTCGCGCTGGTAAATGACGGGCTACGCTGGCAGCTTGTCGCAATGCAGGAAGCGTTTCGCGATGAACTCGATCAGCTCCGTGCGCGCTCGCTGCTCCGACAACTGTGTGAAATTGGATCGGCGCAGGGGCCGAACGTAGAGCTGGTCGGCCAACATCTCGTTAACTTTTCCTCAAACGATTACCTCGGTCTGGCCGCCGATGAACGATTGCGCGCCGCGGCGATACACGCGATTGAACAATTTGGCGTTGGTGCGGGCGCATCCCGCCTGGTTTCGGGAACGCAGTCGCCGCATGTGGCGCTGGAGCGCACGATTGCCAAATGGAAAAACGTGCCGGCCGCGATTGCTTTCAATAGCGGTTACGCGGCAGCAGTCGGCACTCTTCCCTCGGTCGCCGGGAAAAACGACGTCATCGTGCTCGATAAACTGGCTCACGCTTCGCTGGTCGATGGCGCACGCTTGAGCGGCGCCAGCATTCGCGTTTTTCCGCATAATCACCTCGGTAAACTGGAAAGCCACCTGGAATGGGCGCGACGGGAAAAGCCGGATGCGCGAATCATTGTCGTGACAGAATCCGTCTTTTCGATGGATGGCGATCGCGCGCCTTTGCGCGAAATTGTCGAACTAAAATCTCGGTTTCAAGCGTTGCTCCTTCTCGATGAAGCGCATGCCGTTGGTGTTATCGGGCCAAACGGCTGCGGCTTGGCGGTGGAGGAAAAACTGTCCGCCGACATTCAAATGGGAACGCTGAGTAAGGCGCTCGGCGCCGCGGGTGGATATATTTGCGGCTCAACTTCGCTGATTGAATGGCTAACGAATCGGGCGCGATCTTTTATTTATTCCACGGCGCCCCCAGCCGCGGTTGCCACGGCGGCGATTGCGGCGATCGAATTCCTGCAAACTCCGGAAGGTGAGAAACGCCGGCGTGCACTTTGGAAAAATATCGAATTACTTCATCAATTGCTTGCCAGTGAAACGAATCGCAAACCCGAAAGCGCGATTTTTCCATTGATCATCGGCCAGGAAAACGATGCGATGACCTTTGCCCACAGTTTGCAAAAAGAAGGGTTTTTCGTTCCCGCGATTCGTTATCCGAGCGTAGCGCGTGGCACCGCTCGTCTCCGGATCACGCTCACTGCCGTGCACGCTGAATCGCAAATCCGCGCGCTGGTGGATTCGATTAGACGATTGCAGCGATCGTCAGGGCGTCATTGACGCCGCCGAATAACGCAAAAGTGGGGAAGGGACGAGGCCGGGGTTGCGAGTGGGGTCCCGGGCGGGGCCGGGTGCAACGTCTTCCGGACCTTCCGCTGGAGGCATTGGTTCGTCGGTATTCAGAACGGCAAGGCGGTCGGCCAGGGCCGGCTTCATCGAAGCCGTCGGTGTGATGGTGGTTGTCTCGCAGGCCGCGAGAAACGCGAGGCCAAACAAGCCGATGATAAGTTTGATGATCAAAATGGAAATGCCGCCTGGCAGGTTGCTATCATTACCATCTTCTAATCGCATCTGGCAAGGTTCTGTGCCGCGGCTCCGCGTCTCGACGGAGTCTCGCCCTACCAATACGTTCTCGCGAAGATTTCATCGGAGGGCGACGCTCTGCGGAGCCGCGGAGCAAGCGCGATCCCTCTCCTATAAGAAGCGCTCAATGATTGGGCCGAGCTTCTTGATCGTTTCTGCCGGCCACAGCTTTCGGTCCGTAATAATTGCGCTGTCGAGAGCGTGATGCTCCGGCCAATTTGCTTCGCTCGGAATTTCTGGAACCACGCGTTCCAAAGCCTTCTTTGCCGTTTCGGCGTTGGCGAGCAAATGGCCAATAACGGTTTGCACCGAGACCGCTTCTTCTTCCGCCTTCCAGCAATCGTAATCCGTGATCATTGCCATTGTCGCCAGCGCGATCTCGGCTTCGCGTGCCAACTTCGCCTCCGGCAAGTTTGTCATGCCGATCACATCGAACCCGTTGCGGCGATTGAATTCCGATTCCGCCCGAGTGGAAAACGCGGGGCCATCCATGTTCACGTAAGTACCGCCGTTATGAACGGAGGCACCGCTCTCTCGCGCCGCTTTCGCCAACAACTCGCGGAGCTTAGGCGAAATCGGGTCGGCGAAGGAAACGTGGGCGGCGATGCCCGCACCGAAAAAGGTGTGGCAAGCGCGCTGACTTGTCCGATCAAAAAACTGCGATGGCAGCAGAACGTCGCGCGGCGCGTATTTTTCCTGCAAACTTCCGACCGCCGTCACGCAAATGATCCAGCGGACGTTGAGGGAACGAAGCGCATAAATATTCGCCCGATGATTTAATTCATGCGGCAAAATCCGGTGTCCGATTCCGTGTCGCGGCAAAAAGTAAACGCTGCGACCGAACATTATTCCGCCGACGATTGAATCGGAGGGCGCGCCGAAAGGCGTCTTGATTTGGTGTTCGGCCAGGCTGGACAAACCTTCGATCTGATAGAGGCCGCTGCCGCCGATAATTCCGATGGCCGGCTCATTCATGCGCGAAGGTGATTGAAACGGAAGTGCCGCAAGAATGGGAAGCTAATTGTCATGCGCGTATACCCGTTGTCCGGCCGGTTTGCCAGTCAACCTAATGGCGTGGCGCTTCCGCCGCCGCTGTGTATCGTTCGCGAGCCGTGCCGAAATTTTTCATCAAGACCTACGGTTGCCAGATGAACGAGCGCGATTCCGAGCAGGTCGCGCACTCGCTCGTTGCCCGCGGCTACGAGCGGGTCAGTTGCGAGACGGAGGCCGATGTTGTTCTTCTCAATACCTGCAGCGTGCGCGACATGGCCGAGCAAAAGGCGCTTGGCAAGATGGGAATGCTCGGCCGTATGGCGAAAGGCCGGCCGGAAACCGTTTTTGGGTTTCTCGGCTGCATGGCGCAGGCGCGGGGGGCGGAGCTGTTGAAACAAATCCCGCACCTCGATCTCGTGGTTGGCACCCAAAAATTTCATCGCGTGGGCGATTACATAGATGACCTGGTCGCGCGAAAACGCGCTACTCTAGCCGCGGTCGTCGAGCGCAGCCTAAATCGAATGGAAGATCTGCGTTTTTCCATTGTCGATGTGGAAGAAGAAATCGGTTCGCAATCGACCATTCGAGATCAGTCTCTCGCGCCGAAACAAGCGACGGCGTTCGTCTCGATCATGCAAGGATGCAACATGCACTGCACCTTTTGCATCGTGCCGCGGACGCGCGGTGTCGAGCGCAGCCGCACCATTGCCGAAATCGTCTCCGAAGTTCGCGCGCTCGTCGCCGATGGAATCAAGGAGGTAACCCTTCTTGGCCAAATCGTGAATTTGTATGGCCGCCACGAATTTCCCGCTGTGGGTAGCGCGCGCGTTCCGCGCGCAGTATCGGACATTCTGTCCGATCCGCCCCGGGAAGCTCCGCAGAATGCGGAGGCAAGCGCACAGAATGTGCGCGCTACCCGGAAGAGCCCATTCGTGCAATTACTCGAAGCGGTTAGTGCAATCGACGGTCTTGAGCGTTTGCGGTTTACCTCACCGCACCCAATCGGTTTTCGCGATGACCTGATCGACGCAATGTCGCGGCTTCCAAAACTCGCCGAGCACGTGCACCTGCCACTGCAATCGGGCTCAAATCGAATTCTCAAAGCGATGCACCGCATTTACACCGCGGAGAAATATGCGCAGCTGGTCGGAAAAATTCGCGCAGCCAGACCGGGCATCGCGATAACGACCGATATCATTGTCGGCTTTCCTGGCGAGACGGAATCCGATTATAAAGCAACCCGCGATCTCGTTGAACGGCTGCAATTCGACAACGGTTTCATCTTCCGGTATTCGCCGCGGCGGGAGACACCTGCCGCCACCATGCTCGATCAGATCGACGAGTCCGTAAAAGAGGCGCGCAACCAAGACCTGCTGGGAATTATCAACGCTTCCGCCCGGTGCGCGAACGAAAGACTGGTCGGCACCCATGTCGAAGTTTTGTGTGAAGGCCCAAGCAAGACGAATCCCGCCCGTTTGATGGGTCGCACCAGAACTAATAAGGTCGTCGTTTTCGAGGCGGAAGAAAATCGTATCGGCAAAATTTTTGATGTCGCAATCGAACGCGCCAACGGCTTCAGCCTTTACGGACAACCGATTGATTGATGCGATGATTTATCATTTCTCGCTGCAAATGGCCGCGCTCTTCGCCGGTGCAATCCTTTGCCTTCTCGGCGCTTTTGGTTTCGCGATGGAAAGTTCCGCACGCGATATCCTGGCCGCATTTCCGCGATCGCGCGGCGCGGGTATCGTGTTGCTGTCAATTGATTTGGTTTGGAGCTTCTGGCTCATCTCGACCATGGAGATGGGCGAATTCTCTGCCTTCCGCCGCCCATTCTTAGTCATATTGCCGATCGGATTTTTCCTGACCTTGCGTTTCGTCGACGAATTTCTCGCCGTCCGTGCTCTGGGCGTTCTGGCGCTGCTGATGGCGGAACCGCTGCTCGATGCCGCTTTCTTTCGCTACGAATCGAGCCGGCTTGTCCTGACTGTG
>DASXNS010000273.1:0-11945 GCA_036494865.1 Chthoniobacterales bacterium
TGTTTTCGCCTAACGGATCCTCGGTAAAACCGGCTTCGCAAAAGGCCGCTTCGTCGTTAGGCGAAACCACCAGGTGATCGACCCAATCGAGAAAGAGCGTGCCCGTTTCGTCGCGCATCCGCTCGGAAAGAATCTGCGCGAAACTATTCTGCGCGAGGAAAGCGTCGATGCGCTCAAGAAGAAGATTTTCGGCCTCGTAACAAAGCGGCCAGTTGAATTGATTTTCCGCGTTGGCCTGCTGTTTGGCGTCGAGAGTAGCTGTAGTCATGGCTATGTCTCGTTAGGCATTGGCGCTTCCTTCGTCCGATCCAAATTGGATGCCTTGCGCGAGCGGGAGCTCGGTCGAAAAGTTGATCGTGTTCGTCTGACGGCGCATGTAGTTCTTCCACGAATCGCTCCCACTTTCGCGTCCGCCGCCAGTATTTTTTTCACCGCCAAAAGCCCCGCCGATTTCGGCGCCGCTCGTGCCGGCGTTCACATTTGCGATGCCGCAATCGCTCCCGACGGCGCTCAGAAATTTCTCAGCCTCGCGCATGTCGTTCGTGAAAATTGCCGAGCTGAGTCCTTGCGGCACGTCGTTATGCATCGTGAGCGCTTCATCGAATTCGCCGTAGGTCATCAGATAAAGGAGCGGCCCGAAGGTCTCGTGCTTCACGATTTCGAATTCGTGCCGCGCGGTCGCCAGACAGGGTGTCATGTAGCAGCCGCCCGGGTATTGCGCGCCGTCGAGCTTTTCTCCGCCGTAAAGAATTTCGCCACCTTCGTCTTTTACGCGCTCGATCGATTCCTGCACATTCTTCACCGCCGCCGGATCAATCAACGGACCCATCAGCGTGTTTCGATCGAGCGGATCGCCGATGCGCACCGTCTGGTAGGCGGCGAGCAATTGCTCCCGCAATTTTCCGGCGATTGATTTATGCGCGATTACACGACGCGTGGAAGTGCAACGCTGGCCCGCAGTGCCGACCGCGCCGAAAAAGATGGAGCGCGCCGCCATTTCGAGGTCAGCGCTCTGTGAGACAATCAGCGCGTTATTGCCGCCGAGCTCGAGGATGCTTTTGCCCAACCGACCATGAACTGTTTTCGCGACGTCGAATCCCATCCGCGTCGACCCAGTGGCGGACACCAGTGACACGCGCCGATCCGCCGCAAGCTTCTGCCCTACGTTGGGACCGTTGCCGATCAGGAGCGAAAAAATTGCCGGGTCCGCTCCAGTGTCCGCGCAAACGCGCTCCGCGATTTTGGTCACGGCAATCGCGGTCAGCGGCGTTTTTTCCGATGGCTTCCAGATCGTTGCGTCGCCGCAAACTGCAGCAAGCGCCGCGTTCCACGACCAGACCGCAACCGGAAAATTAAATGCGGAGATGACTGCGACGATCCCAAGCGGATGCCACTGTTCCATCAAGCGATGACTCGGCCGTTCCGATTGAATCGTTAGGCCGTAAAGCTGGCGCGATTGGCCGACTGCGAAATCGCAAATATCGATCATCTCCTGCACTTCGCCTTCTCCTTCCGCGATGATCTTTCCCATCTCCATCGTGACCAGCTTGGCCAGGTCCGCTTTCGCCTCGCGCAATGCGTTGCCGAGCTGGCGCACCGTCTCGCCGCGCACTGGCGCCGGAGTCGTGCGCCATTTTAGAAACGCTTCTCGCGCGCGTCCGATCGTTTGCTCATAATCGGCATCCGAGGCAGTGCGAATGCGTCCGATCACTCGACCATCAATCGGTGAAATTTTCTCGAGCAGCTCCCCGCCGCCCCGCCATTCGCCGCAGAACGCACCGGGATTTTCATCTGCGATCCCAAGTTTTTGCAGAACTGAATGCATGATTTTCGCGAGCGGTTTGGGACGAACGTCCCGATATCTAAATTTAGCCGCGGTGCGCTCGCCGGCATTCCTCGCGCAGTAAATCCATCGCTTCGTCGGCCACCGCGGCGGTGAGATCGAGAGCAGGACGGAAACGAATGGCGCGCTCGCCTGATTTCAGCGCGAGCAATCCGCGATCGAACAGAGCTTTCCAAACCGCATCGCGCGTTTCCACATCCGGCAAGTCGAACGCGATGAACAAACCGCGGCCACGCACTGCGCTCATGGTGGAGCATTCTGCGGCGATTTCCCGCAGGGAATGCAGAATGCGCTCACCTATAATCCGGGCGTTCTCGACGAGTTTTTCTTCCTCGACGATCTGCAAGTAGTGTTTCGACCGGACGAAGTCGGTGAAGTTACCGCCCCAGGTCGAATTGAGCCGGCTCGGCAAACGGAAAGCGTTCTCCTCTACTTCGTCGAGACGCGGCCCCGCCATCACGCCGCAGACCTGCAATTTTTTGCCGAAGGCGAGCAGATCGGGGAGCACGCCAAAATGCTCGCAGCACCAGTTGCGTCCCGTTGTGCCCATGCCGCATTGCACTTCGTCGAAAATCAGCAGCATCTCGTTTTCGTCGCAAATCCGGCGGAGTGTTTTCAGCCATTCGCCGCGGAAGTGATTGTCGCCGCCCTCGCCCTGGATTGGCTCGATGATGATCGCCGCGATGTCGGTCCCGCGATCGGCGATGAATTTGCGGATTTCCGCCTCGGATTTTTTCTCGCGCTCGATGACGTCGCGCTCGCGCTCCGTTTCCGATAAGGAAAAGTCGATGCTCGGATTCGAAACGCGCGGCCAATCGAACTTGGCAAACAGATCGGTCTTGCGCGGATCGGTATTCGTCAGGCTCATGGTGTAACCGCTCCGTCCGTGAAACGCGCGGCGGAAATGCAGAATGTCGGTGCCGCGCTCCCCGCGACCTGCCGCCATGTTTTTGCGCACCTTCCAATCCATCGCGGCCTTCAGACAATTCTCGATCGCGAGCGCGCCGCCCTCGATAAAAAGATAACGCTCCAGCGGCGCCAACCCCGCCACGCGTGTAAATGTTTCGACAAATTCCGCGTAGGCGGCTGAGTAAACATCCGAGTTAGCGACCTTGGTCATGGCGGCCTGAAGCAGCTCGCGTTTCACTTCCGCATTCTGAAAATGAGGATGGTTGAAACCGACCGGCATCGAACCGAAGAAACCGTAGAAATCGATCAAACGATGCCGGGTTGCAGCATCATATAAATAAGAGCCGCGACTTTTCTCGAGGTCGATCACGATGCGAAACCCGTCCAGCAGAACGTGCTGTTCGAGGAGATGCAGGACTTCGGACGCCTCGGGGCGATGATGTTTTTTGTTCTCAGCAGTGCGGCGCCGCGCAGATGTGCGGGCCGGCTCCGTGAGCACGGGCGGCATACTCATCCGCTGAGGTTAGCTGGGCGGGAGAGGTTGGTCAAACAATGCCGCGTCGGAGCGAATCGTGTTTTCCGGCGAGCAATTCCTGGGTGAGATCGTAGCCGCGCTGATCGGCGTTGCGGCTCGTGCCGGCGAAGTGATGATCGATCCGGGAACGGGCGGAGCGGCAGAAATAATGCGCGAGCGAGAGAACTTCCGCGGCCGGCTCGCCCGCGTTGATCTTCGATTGAGCGAAGGCGCAAGTGGCGCTCATCGCAAAAATTTCCGTCGCGATCCCGACGAAGCGCGACAGCAGAAGCTGTTCGCGATCGAGCTTCGGCCCGAAGCGCATCATGGCGTGGAATAAACCGCGCGCGAGCCGCTTGCTGGTGGACGCGCCGTAATTCACATACTCGCGCAGATCGACGTGCAAATGATCGAGATTGCCGGCGCTGCCGCCCATCCACTGCTTCGGATACCAGCGCGTGTAAAACGAACCGGAGCTGAACATCGCCTTGATCCGGGTCGCCATCGGCAACTGGGTGTTGAAAATGGCGCCGCCGACTTTCAAATGCGGATCGAGCGCTTCGCGCGCAATGAAGAGCCGCATGATTTCGCTCGAGCCTTCGAAGATCGTGTTGATGCGGCAATCGCGCAGGAAACGCTCCACCGCGGTCGGTTCGTCGCCACGCGCCGACAACGATTGCGCCGTCTCATAGCCACGTCCGCCGCGCACCTGCATCGCGTCGTCTGCGATTTTCCAGGTCATCTCCGTGGACCACATTTTGCACATCGCGGTTTCGATCCGCAGATCGCCCGCCTTGCGATCGACCAGCGCGGAGGTCAAGAACGTGATCGCTTCCATCGCGAAAGTATTGCCCGCCATCTCCGCGATCTTGCCGGCTATGGCGTAATGCTGTCCGATCGGCACGCCCCATTGCACGCGCTCGCCCGCCCATTTCCGCGAGACGGCCAGGAGCCGTTTGCACAAGCCGACGCACGCCGCCGGAATCGTGAGGCGTCCGGTGTTGAGGGTGGTGAGCGCGACCTTCAATCCTTTTCCCTCGCCCGCGATGATGTTTTCGCGCGGCACGCGCACGTCCTGGAATGTCACGACACCGTTGTAAAGCGCGCGCAATCCCATAAAGCGGCAGCGATGCGGCATCGCGAGCCCTGGTGAATCCACATCGACGATGAACGCGGTGATTTGCTTGCGCTCCTTGCCGTTCACCATTTTCGGCGGCGTCTTCGCCATCACCACCAGCACGCCCGCTTTCAATCCGTTCGTGCACCAAAGTTTTTCGCCGTTGAGAATAAACGCGGAGCCGTCCTCTGTCGGATCGGCGCGCAAACTCATCGTCGCCGGATCGGAACCGGCATGCGATTCGGTCAACGCGAATGCCGAAATCTCGTGGCGCGCCACCCGCGGCAGATATTTTTCCTTCTGCGCTGGGGTGCCAAAGAGGAGCAACGGTTGCGGCACTCCGATTGATTGGTGCGCGGAGACGAGCGCGGTCAGGTTCGCATCCCAACTGCCCAGCAGCATCGCGGCCCGGCCGTAATTGACCTGGGACAAACCAAGCCCGCCGTACTGTTTTGGAATTTTGATCGCGAACGCGCCCATCGCGAAAAGATCGTCGATATTTTTCTGCGGAATCTCGCCGCTCCGATCGATTTCATCTGCGTCCACATTCGCCGCGAGATAGGCACGCAGTTTCGCGAGAAATTCTTCGCCCGCGGCGCGATCTTCCTCGCTTTGTTCCGGAAACGGAAAGATGCGATCAAAATCGTAGCGCCCGATGAAAAGATTGCTGGCGAAGCTGCCGCGTTCATCGAGCGGATCGCGCGAGCTTTCCGCGAGATCCAGCGCGGCGGCTTTCCCGGCCGACATTTTCGACGTGTCGATCACGGACGCCGGCGCCTGCGATTTGGCGCTGGTCTCTTCCGCGATCTGCTTTTCGGGCGCTTCGAGCGGTGACTTCATATTTTTTCGAGCAGGGCAGCCTCTTCAAGAGCGTCGATAAAATTCGAGCCACCTGCCGGCGCGTCCCTATTTGCCATAGAATGTAGTGCCATCCTGCGCGTGTTGCCGAAGCAAATCGCACGGAACAAATTTATCTCCCGCCCTCGCATGCAAGCCGTCCATTTCGGTCACAAGTTTTTTTAATCCGAAATGGTCCGCGAAACGCAACGGCCCGCCGCGAAATGGCGCGAAACCCGTTCCCATCATCATCCCAAAATCGGCGTCCTCCGGCATGCTGACGACTTTTTCTTCCAGACAGCGCGCCGCCTCATTCACCATCAGAAAGATGAGGCGGTTGCGCAGATTTTCCGCAGCAAAATTCTCGCCGCATTCCAGCCGCCATTGTTTTGGGGCTTCGTTTTCGGTCTGTTGCTTGCCTTCGTATTTGTAAAAACCAGCGCCCGATTTGCGTCCGAGCATTTGGGCCGCTCGCATCTTTTGCAGAATTTGCGGCATTCGCGCGCGACTTCCCATGGAGGCGGCCAACGTTTCCGCGATATCCACCGTGATGTCGATCCCGATCTCGTCGATCAACCGCAGCGGGCCCATCGGCATTCCCCACTCCACCAGCGTGTCGTCAATTTCCTTCGCGCCGATCTGGCATTCATAAAGCTCAGCCGCATCCAGAAGGTAGGGAAACAGAACGCGATTCACCAGGAAACCGGGGCTGTCGCGAACGACCACCGGCAGCTTCCCAATCTGGCGTGTGAAAGCCAGTGCGCGCTCAACCGTTTCCGGCGCCGTCTCTTTTCCGACCACCACTTCGACCAGCTTCATTCGGCTGACTGGATTGAAAAAGTGGAGGCCGATGACGCGGCCCGGCTCACCCGCTGTCGCGCCCAAGTCCGAAATTGAAAGCGCTGAAGTGTTCGTCGCCAGAATTGTCTTCGCCGGAGTTTTCGCGACCAGATCGCGAAAGATCTGTTTTTTTATTTCCAGTTTTTCCGAGGCTGCTTCGATCACGATCTGGACGTCACGCAGCTCGCCCGAAACCGCGGAGGCCACGATCCGGGCGCGGCCTTCCTTCGCTTTATCCTCCGTCATCAATCCGCGTTTCACCGCCTCGCTGTAGGTCTTTTCGATATTAGCCAGGCCGCGATCGAGTTGTTCGGCGTTCACGTCGCGCAGAATCACCGACACGCCGCGTGAGCTGAGCCACTGCGCGATCCCCGAGCCCATCACGCCTGCGCCGATAACCGCCGCATGCGAAATTTTCTCCGCCGGGGTTTTTGATGTTCCTTTCCGAAATTTATCGCCGAGGAAAAAATTGCGGATCAGGTTTTGCGTTGCTTCGCTCTCACCGAGCTCAACGATGGCATCCAGCTCGAGCGCGAGCGATTCGTCTACGGAACTCGTTAGGCCGCGTTTTATTACGTCCAGCGCGCGAGCCGGCGCGGGGTTGTGATCGACCGGCGTCGCGATTTCCTTTTCGGCCCCGGGCGGCGCGGAAGGTTTGCGTTTCCTCTCCCGAATTTTTCTGCGCGCCGCTTCCATTAGTTGCTCCCGCGGCACAATTTCATCGATCAAGCCCGCCTTCAGTGCCTCTTCCGCAGAATGAAGTTTTCCTTTCAAGATCACGTTCGCTGCCGCTGCCGCGCCGATCAAACGCGGCAATCTTGTCGCGCCGCCCCAGGCCGGAATTAAACCGAGTGTGGTTTCAGGCAATCCGATCCGAGTCGCCGGATCGTTGGATGCGACCCGATAATCGCAGGCCAGCGTGATCTCATAGCCGCCGCCGGCGCAGGCGCCGTGAATCGCTGCCGCCGTCGGAATCTTGAGCGCCGCGAGCCGATTGAAAACTCGCTGCCCTTCCGCGATAAAGGCGCGCAGCTCACCGGTCTGGGCCTGCTCTAAAAGTGTTTGCAGATCGGCGCCGGCGATAAAGATGGATTTCTTTGCCGACGCGATGATCACCCCTTTGAGAGACTTTTCCTTCTCGATGAAGCCGAGGTGGTCGCTCAGATCGTTCATCGTGGCGGCGTCGAAAATATTCGCACCCGAATCAGGGCGATCAAAAATCAGCACGCAGATTCCGTCGTCGCCGATTTCACGGCGGATCATTGGACTGGTCGAAATCATCGCGCTCATATTGGCCGCTTTCTTTCAAATTCCAAGCGGAGAGAAGGCGATGAAAAACGGAAAGGGAACGGAACAGTGTCGTGCCGACTGTGATTATTGCGCAGTTCGCGATCCACTGGCGCGAAGAGATCGCTACAAGTTGTGAGGTCCCTCGGCGTCTGCGCGCCTCGGGATGACCAGTTAAGAATGCGCCGCGCCTCAGCTCGATGCTGAGCGATTGCGCTTCGCCGATGTGAGTGTTACAAACTCGACGGCGCGCGGGTTGATTATTTCATTTCGTCATCATCATGGTCGGCAAAATTGTCCAACCGGAAATTCGAAGCCTGATCGACGCCCGGAACTTCGGCGCGTTGCGCGAGCTGTTTGCGGAATGGCCGCCGGCCGATATCGCGGAGGTGATCACCGATTTTTCGGAAGACGAACAGGTGATCGTTTTCCGCGTGCTGCCCCATAACCAGGCGGCTGACGTTTTTGAATATCTCGATGTCGAGGCGCAACAAAAACTGTTGCGCGCGATGGCGCACGAGCAGGTCGTCGGGATTCTGAACGAAATGTCGCCGGACGATCGCACGGCGTTGCTGGAGGAATTGCCCAGCGCGGCGGCGCGCCAGTTGATCAAGCTCCTCACGCCCGAGGAACGTAACATCGCGCAGTCGCTCCTCGGTTATCCGGAAGGAAGCGTCGGCCGATTGATGACGCCCGACCTGATCGCGGTGGACGCGGGCTGGTCGGTGAAAGAGGTGCTCGATTACGTGCGCGAAAACGGCCAGGACTCCGAAACGCTGAATGTCATCTACGTAGTCGATGATCGCGGAAAACTGATCGACGATTTGCGCATCCGCGAATTTTTGCTCAAGCCGCTCACGGCCAAAGTCAGCGATTTAATGGATGAAACTTTCGTTTCCCTCAGCGTGACTGATTCGCAGCAAGACGCGGTCAATATTTTCCGGAAGTACGACCGGACCGCGCTGCCGGTGGTTGATTCGAGCGGCGTGCTGGTGGGACTGGTCACGATCGACGACATGCTCGACATCGCCGAAGAGGAAGCGACCGAAGACATCCAGAAATTCGGCGGCCTGGAGGCGCTCGATGAGCCCTACATGCGCATTTCACTTTGGCGAATGGTGCGGAAGCGCGCGGGCTGGCTGGTGATTTTATTTTTGGGCTAGATGCTCACCGCCACCGCGATGTCCAGCTACCAGGATGAAATCGCGAAAGCTGTCGTGCTCGCACTTTTTCTTCCGCTGATTATTTCCAGCGGCGGCAACTCGGGCTCGCAAGCATCCACGCTGATCATTCGCGCGATGGCGCTAGGCGAAGTGACGTTGCGCGATTGGTGGCGAGTGATGAGCCGCGAATTACAGGCGGGATTTTCGCTCGGCGCAATCCTCGGTACGATCGGCGCGATCCGGGTAGCAGCGTGGTCGGTGGTGGGCGAAAGATATTTTCACCGCAATCTTTATGGGCCGCATTGGCCGCTCGTGGCGATGACTGTCGGCATTTCGCTGGTTGGCGTCGTGCTGTGGGGATCGCTCTCCGGCTCGATGCTGCCGTTTATTTTGCGGCGGGTCGGCGCCGATCCGGCCACTTCGTCCGCGCCCTTCGTTGCAACCCTCGTGGATGTGACTGGACTTGTGATTTATTTCAGCATAGCCCTCCTGATCATGCGGGGCGCGATGCTTTAGGATTATGTTCTCAATCCAAAAACTTCTCGGCCACGACCAGAAATTTTTCGACCTGCTCGAAGCGAGCGCGGAGCAGGCGGACAACAGCGTTCACCATCTGGTCGCCTTGCTGGCGAAGCTCGAGCGCCACGAATCGCCTGAGAGCATGGAGGATTTCGTCCACAGCCGGCGAAAGGATAAGCAGATCACCCAGGAACTGACCGAGCAGCTCTGCAAGACTTTCATAACGCCACTCGAACGCGAAGACATCCAGGCGCTGGCCGCGGCGCTCTATAAGATTCCCAAGACAGTGGAGAAAATCGGCGAGCGTATTTTGATTTGCCCGCTGGAATTGCATGGCCGCAATTTCCGCAAGCAGGTGGACTTACTCGACCGGGCGGCGGAAGCGGTCCTCGCGATGGTCAAAGAATTGCGCAACGGCACCGACATCGCGAGGGCCCGCGAGATGAATCAGCGACTGCAAACGATCGAAGGCGACGCGGACAAGCTCGAGCTGGAATTATTGCGCGACCTGTACCACGGCGATTACAAAACCAAAGACATGATATTTTTGCAGGATCTTTACGAGCTTCTCGAAAAGGTGATCGATCGCTGCCGCGATGCCGGCAATGTCATCCTGCAAGTCGTCTTGAAGCATTCCTGAAGCGAAGCAGATCCGCGTCAGGAGCTCGCGGAAAAGCGCGACGCTAATCGCAAAAGCGGCAGCGGCGTCAGCCTAACGAGTAACATTCCGAGTTTCATCGCGACACCCGGAATCACAAGCGGGCGGTTGTGCTCGAGCGCCTGCAGTGCAGCGCTCACAACTTTTTCGGCGGGAACGTGGATAAAGTCTGGCGCTGTTTGATGGGCCGCCGATTCGCGTTCAGCCACGCTTAAAAATTCCGTGTGGACCGGCCCGGGACAGAGCGAAGTCACCGTTATCCCGGTGCCGCGCAGTTCGGCGCGGATCGCTTCGGAAAAGCTCGTGACATAAGCTTTGCTCGCGGCGTAAACCGCAAATCCCGGAAGGGGCAGAAATCCAGCCGATGAGCTGACATTGAGAACCGCCCCGCGCTTGCGCGCGATCATCCCGGGAACGAGCGCGCGCGTGACCAGCGTCAACGCCGCCACGTTCACCGCCATTATTTCTTTCACCCGCCGCGGCTCGCTGGTCGCGAACGGTCCGCGATCACCGAGCCCGGCGTTGTTAATTAGAAGATCGATCGCAAATTTTTCACGCTCGAGCCAATCGCATAAATCGTTGAGGGCACGCTCATCTGCCAGATCGGTTTCTCGCACCTGCACATTTAAGTGGGGGTCGCGGCGCGTGAGTTCATTGCCAAGTTCCTCGAGGCGCTCGCGCCGCCGCGCCACCAGGACGAGCGAGCCTGCCCGGCCGGCTAACTGGCGCGCGAATTCGCGGCCGAGCCCGGCGGAAGCGCCGGTGATCAGCGCGCTCGTGCCTTCCAGTTGGAATTTGCTCATTTGTTTCGCAGGATCGGCTCGAGCGTTTGCCAGACGAGATCGGCGATAATCCGATGCCCGGCTGCGGTCGGATGAATCAGATCGGCTTGATTCAATTCGCGATGGCCACCGACGCCTTCGAGCAGAAATGGAATCAGCGCCGCGTGGTTCTCGCGCGCGAGATCGACAAAGGCGCGCTGAAAGTTTGCCGCATAGTCCGCGCCAAGATTTGGCGGGACCTGCATCCCGGCGAGCACGATCTTGATCGCCGGATTTTTTGCCCGCGCTTTATCGATGATCGCTTGCAGGTTCGCTTTCATCGAATCCACCGGCAGCCCGCGCAAGCCATCGTTTGCGCCCAGCTCGATCACCAGCACGTCGATCGGCTGTTGCAGCAGCCAATCGATTCGGCGCAGGCCGCCGGCGGTGGTGTCGCCGCTCACCCCCGAGTTTTCGACTTCGAACGACAAACCAGCCGCGCGAATTTTCGCGGCGACCAGCGAAGGAAAAGCTTCTGTTGCTTGCACGCCCAATCCCGCCGTCAGGCTGTCGCCAAGAAAAACAATTTTCCCGGTCGATGTTTCAGCGCGCGCGGCTGCCGGCGCGAAAATAGCCGGCAAGAAAAAACAAAACGCCAGCGCAACGCCGGAATTTACTGGCATCGTTTTCCTCATGCGCCGCGATTCATGTTCGCGTAAGCAAAACGAACGCATCCCCACCGTCAATGACAGCATTCCCAATTCTCAACGTTCAGCATCTCACCAAAACCTATCCGACCGGCGCGGGAAAATTAACGGTGCTGAAAGACATCTCCTTTATTCTGCCGCAGGGCGCGACTTGCTCGATTCTCGGGCCTTCCGGCAGCGGCAAGACCACCCTCCTCGGTCTTTGCGCCGGACTCGATCGCCCCACCTCCGGCTCGGTCCTGCTGAACGGAATCACTCTCGGTGAGGCCGGTGAAGACGAGCGCGCGCGCATTCGCAATGAGCACGTCGGTTTTGTTTTTCAAAATTTTCAGCTCATCCCGACCTTGACCGCGCTGGAGAATGCGATCGTGCCGCTGGAGCTCCGCGGCGCTCGGAGCGCTCGCCAGCTCGGCTTGGATCTGCTGCAACGCGTCGGATTGGCGGAGCGGATCGGTCATTATCCATCGCAACTTTCCGGCGGCGAACAACAGCGGGTCGCGCTCGCCCGCGCCTTTATTAATCGTCCGAAGATTCTTTTTGCCGACGAGCCAACCGGCAATCTCGACGCCGAGACAAGCAGCGCGGTCATCGAGATCATGCTCGAATTAAATCGCAGCGCCGGGACCGCGCTGGTCCTGGTCACGCATGATCCTGACGTCGCGGCTCTGACCGAACGCACGATTCGTCTTCGCAACGGAGAGTCCGTTTAGCTTTTTTTCGATGAGCGGCAACTTCCTAGTTCTCATGCGCGCAACGATCACTCCCGCCGGGGAGCGCGAGCATCCTTCTC
>DASXNS010000274.1:0-2216 GCA_036494865.1 Chthoniobacterales bacterium
TTTCCAGGCTGCGCACCCCATCGAGCAAAGGGATCCACGTCTCGCCTTCCGACGAGCCCTCGGCTGTATCCCGCGGTTTGCGCATCAAACCGATTTCCATCCGCTCGCTGTTTTCCTTCACCGGCCTGAGACGCAAGCTCACCTTGAATTCACCCGCCGCGTAGCGCGTCAACAGGCCCGGCCCCGGCCCGCAAATCCAGGTGATCTCATCACGCGGGCGGTCATTAAACTTGAACGGCTCGCCGAGGAGCGCGCCGTTTCCACCCGGCAAACTTTGCCATTCGTTGGTGAGCAAATTGATGAAACCGGCGTAGCGCGCGTCATTCGCGTTCTGATCCGAAGAAATACGCAGTGTCGTTAGGTTGGCCAGGACGAATCGGTAAATCGCCAGCGACATCATCGCGAGAATCGCCGTCGCGAGGACGATCTCGAGCAGGGTGAATCCCCGCCGCCCGGCGCGCCTAGCCCGCGCGATAAACATAGAACTGAATTCTCTTCGATTGGGTGTGGCCGGCCCGGATCCATTCCGCGCTCAAGGTCACCAGATTAATGTTGTTTATTTCCAAATCTTTTTCGTCCTTCAGTCCCGACGGGACGCACTTTTGAATCAAGCGCACCTCGCCGTATCCAGTTTCGAATTTCGTTTCCTTTTTCGCATCCGGAAATCCCGGGGTCACCTGGATCTCAGCCATCCGGTTAGCCAGGATTTGGCGCACTCGATCTTCCTCGGAACTCAGCGCGCTCGCATTCAAGCAGTTTTCCACCGCGCGCCCGAGCGCGAGGATCCCGACCACGAAAATAGTGAGCCCGAGAAGAACCTCGTAAAGCGCGAACGCGCCTCTGCTTCGATTAGCGCGCGACATATTTTGAAATCTCCGGGCGCGCGGTCAGCGCGGAATATTTCGCGGTCCATCCTCCATTTCTCCCTCGATAGGTCACTTCCGCCGGCTCGCAATTTCCGGACGCCCAGAAGATCCATTGCGCGGGCGGATCTTTTGCCAGCGCGGCGGGGAGCATGAGTCGAAAGGATTCGTCTTTTCGCAATCTCACGACCGCCACCTGTTCCGGGTCGTCCTTTTTCATCGACTCTTCAGGCTGGAGAGCGAGCGCGCCCTTCATCCAAACGATAAGATAGGAGCGCCGCTCCGCGACGCTGCGTTCCTGCGCCTGCCGGACGAGGGCGTTGAACGCATTCAGCGAGCTGCGCAGCCGGCCGTCGGCCAGGACGCCATTCAGGCTGGGAAGCGCCAGCAGCAAAAGCATGACCATGAGCAAGGTCGCAATCGCAATCTCGACCAAAGTAAAAGCACCATTGCGTCGCATCGAAAAATGTTACGCGCTCAGCGATAAATCACAAACTGCTCCTCCGGGGGATTGCAAGCCTCCGCTAAAAAAACGCAACCGAACGCCAGCGGCTGCGCAACCCTGTGATAACTTTGCTTCAATGAAATCCGCGTGTTTGAGTTGGCTCGCAGTTTTATCCGCGGCGATTCTTCTGCCGTTCCGCGCCCAGGCCGATGATGCAGATCCCGCGGTCGGATCGAACAACGTGAAGGGCTACCTGCTCGAGACCCTCAGCAAAATGGAGCAGGCCTCCGATGAATTCCGCGCCAACGCCGCGGCGTATCAATCCTTGGTCGATGCAAATGGCGGCGATCCCGCGAAGGCATTCGCGCAAGCGCCCGCCGAAGTCACCCGCCTCGTCGCCGTTTTGCGCGAAGATTACAAAGCGATGGACAGCTTCGGGTACGAAACAATCGAAGGCATCGTCGCCGGGGTGTCGAAAATGAGCGACTTCGATGTTTATCTCGATTCCGGCGTGCCGCAGGACCAGGCAGGTGGCGGCACACCGGTCGCTCCCGTTGTTCTCGATCTTGGAAATGGATCGAAGATCGACCACGAAGGTTGTCTCTTTACTTATTTGATCGAGCCGATGCTTTGGGGCTCGAACAAGAAGCTGGTCGTGCCGGTCGATCTCGATCACGACGGCAAGATCGGTCCGCGCGAATCTCTGCCGCGCGCCGATGTGCTCAGCGCGGTCGCAGCCGATGTGCAGACTAAAATTCACGAGCTGCATCAAACCGCGATCGCCTGGCAGCCCACCACCTCCGATTATTTTTCCGCCATCATCACGATGACGCCGACCCTCTCCGGTTATTTTGACGACTGGAAAGAATCGCGTTACGCCCCCCAGGCTTCCGGCAAATTCACCGCGG
>DASXNS010000275.1:0-6044 GCA_036494865.1 Chthoniobacterales bacterium
CCAGAAGAACATCGCAGGATGGAATCGGCGCGCGATTGGCTCGCGGCGCAGCCGGCCGAGAAGCAGGCGCGGTTTGATGAGCGCGCCAGATTTTTTCGTTACGTGCAATGGATCGCTCATTCGCAGTGGGCAGCAGTCAAATCGTACGCGGAAGAGCGCGGCGTGGGGTTGATGGGCGACATCCCATTCGGGGTCAATTACTACAGCGCGGACGTTTATTCGCGCCGGGATGAATTTGCTCTGGAATGGTCCGGCGGCGCCCCACCCGAGCCTTATTTCAAAGACGACGAGTTCACTCAGAAGTGGGGACAGAACTGGGGAATTCCACTCTACCGGTGGGATGTGATGCGGGGGCGGAATTTGGCCTGGTGGCGGCAGCGGGTTCTCTCCGTGCGAAAAATTTTCCACGCCTTTCGGATCGATCACGTGCTCGGCTTTTACCGGATTTATGCGTTTCCCTGGCGACCGGAACGCAATCCCGAATTTCTCGCGCTCTCCTGGGAAGCAATGCGGGAACGAACCGGCGGAGCAATTCCGCACTTTTATTTGCGGGACGATTCCACCTGGGAAAACTGCGAAGCGAATCGCCGCGAAGGGGAAGAATACCTCCGCGCCGTTTTGGAGGAATCTGGCGATACGCGGGTGGTGGGCGAAGACTTGGGCACGGTGCCGGATTATGTGCGGCCGAGCCTCCGTTCGTTAGGCGTGGCCGGTTTCAAGATTCCGCAATGGGAAGTGAGGCAGGGGCGCGTCCTCCGCGGCGAAGATTATGAACGCCTGTCCGTAACCACTTACGCGACGCACGATCACAAACCGATCCGCGCGATGTGGGACGAGGCGCGGGATGAGACCGCGCCGACGCGCGAGCAGGCGCGCGAAGATCTTTTTAAGATTATTGAATTCTGCGGCATCGAGCCGCGAGAAGGACTCGAATATTTGCGGGACTTCTATCCGGTGATGCTCCGCGCGCTCTTCCAAAGCAACGCCTGGATTGCGATTGTCATGATCACCGATCTGCTCGCGCGCAAAGACCGGTTCAATGTTCCCGGGACCGCGGCCAATTCGAACTGGAGCCGCCGGATGCGAGAGACAATAGCGGGTTTGGATGCGAGCGCTGCCCTTCGAAAACGGATGAGGCTGGTTCGCAAACTTTTGGAGAAGGCAGGTCGCGTTTGATGGCGCTTTGTCATCTCGAGCCCGCTTCCCCCCCAAAATCGATGTTTCATCCGTGTTCATCTGTGGCTAAATAAATTATGGACTCACCCATCAATATCGCGATTACCGGCGCTGCGGGACAGATCGGTTATGCGCTTGTTTTCCGCGTCGCCTCCGGCGCGATGTTTGGCCCCGAACAGCCGGTCGCATTGCACCTGATTGAAATCCCGGCAGGCTTCGAGGCGCTCAAAGGAGTCGTGATGGAGCTGGATGATTGCGCTTTTCCGCTGCTGAAAAATGTCATCGCAACAACCGATCTGGCTGAAGGATTTCGCGCAGTGAACTGGGCGTTGCTCGTAGGAAGCGTGCCGCGAAAAGCCGGGATGGAGCGGAAAGATTTGCTCGGGATCAACGGCAAGATTTTTATCGGTCAAGGACAGGCGATCGCAAAGAACGCAGCGAAGGATGTCCGCATTCTCGTGATCGGAAATCCGTGCAACACCAATTGTTTGATCGCGATGAACAATGCGAAGTCGATCCCGCGCGATCGCTGGTTTGCCATGACGCGGCTCGATGAGAATCGCGCGAAGGCGCAGCTGGCGCGGAAAGCGGGCGCGGATGTTACCGAAGTGACCAACGTGACGATCTGGGGGAACCACTCCGCGACGCAATATCCCGATGCTTACAATGCGCAAATCAAAGGTCGCTCCGCGGCGGAAGTGATCGGCGACGAATCGTGGCTGAAGGAAACATTCATCCCGGCGGTGCAACAACGCGGTGCCGCCATTATCAAAGCGCGCGGTTCGTCCTCAGCGGGATCGGCCGCGAATGCAATCGTGGATACGGTGCGTTCGCTTACCGCCGATACGAAAAAAGAAGACTGGCATAGCGTCGCGGTTTGCTCGGATGGCAGCTACGGCGTCGAGGAAGGATTGATCTGCTCGTTCCCAGTCCGCACCCGCAACGGAAAATGGGAGATCGTGCAGGATGTGCCGCTCAATGAATTCGGCCGGACAAAGATGGAGGCATCGGTCGCCGAATTGAAGGAAGAGAAGGCGCTGGTGGGCGAATTGATCGGCTGAATGGCGATCGGCGGAGCAGGAATGCGACAGCGTGCGCTGAGATTCGCGCTTACGAGTTTGGTTTGCGTCCCCAGACGGAGATCAGTTCATCGCCCGGTCTTGTTTCGATCGATTGAAAGCCAGCGCGGCGAAAATATTCCTCCAGCTCCTGCGGTGTCGAGCAAACCGTGATGTGGTCCGGGCGTTGAGAAGGCGGGAATCGCCGATGCGTTTCAAAAACAGACCAGCCGGAATCGGAACAGAGATTTACGTTATCGACGTAGAGTTTGCCGCCGGGGCGGAGGATGCGGAACGCTTCCGCGACATATTCATAGCGATCCCAACTTTCCAAATGCATGAAAACAACCGTGCAATAAACGACATCGATTGAGTTATCGCAGATCGGGCGCAAATCATTTCCCGATAACTCGACGAATTCCACATTGGAAAAATCGCGCAGCCGCTCGGCCGCAAACGCCAGCATGTGCGCGGAAACGTCGGTCCCAATCCAGCGGGCGCACCGCCCGGCCAGATGTTTCCCGACGCGACCGATGCCGCAGCCGATTTCGAGGACCACATCCGCCGGATTAATACCAACGTTCTTCAGGAGAAACTCGCTCGTTCCCGCCCCACTCGTCTCAATAGTGGTCTCATCCTCGGTGCCGCTGACGTGCATCTTCGCACTCGAAAGCGATTCCGAGAGCGCCGTCCAAACGCTCTTGTAATCTGAACGCATCAAGAAGATCGCACCCTCGTCAGGTGGAAGATCGGAGTTGCGCGCGGCCATTTGCGACCCATCACGCGCGACCGAGGAGAGCTAACATTGTGGCGTCGTGTGTCAAGCCAGCTACTTCACGGAAGTTCGGCGCCGATCAGGCGCTGGAATGCTTCGCGATATTTCTGCGATGTCTTTTCGATGATCTCAACGGGCAGCCGCGGCGCGGGTGGAGTTTTGTTCCAGGCGATTGTCTCAAGATAATCGCGCACGAATTGTTTGTCGAAACTGGGAGGACTTTTGCCGACCACATATCGATCGGCCGGCCAGAACCGCGACGAATCGGGCGTGAGACACTCGTCGATCAAAAGCAATTCGTTCTCGAAGAAACCGAATTCGAACTTCGTGTCGGCCAGGATGATTCCGCAGCTCGCGGCGTGCGTTCTGCCGGCCTCGTATATTTTCAGGCTCAAATCTCGGACGCGTTCCGCGACCTCCGCGCCAAGCAGCCGGCAACATTTTTCCCAATCGATGTTCTCATCGTGTCCCACATCGCTCTTCGTCGATGGAGTGAAAATCGGCGCGGGCAATTGGGACGCGAGCCGCAAGCCCGCCGGCAACGCGACCCCTGAAATCGTTCCGCTTTCTTGATATTCTTTCCAGCCCGAGCCGGCGAGATAACCACGCACCACACATTCCACCGGAAGGGGCCGCGCCTTGCGCACGATCATCGAACGGCCCTGCAATTGTTCGCGATAGAAAAAAAGATCCCGCGGAAATTTTTCAATATCCGCAGTGACCATGTGGTTTTGGAGGAACGTGAAACGGCGAAACCAAAACGCGGAAAGCTGGTTCAAGACCGCGCCCTTGCCCGGAATCGGATCGGAAAAAACAACGTCAAACGCGGAGAGCCGATCGGTCGCGACGAAGAGCAAGGTGTCGCCGAGATCGAAGACTTCGCGGACTTTGCCGCTGCGGAGTTTTTTCAGTCCGGGAAGCTCGAGTGAAGTGATAGGTGCTGATAGCATGCAAAATTTTCTAATTGGAGGCCAACGTCCAACGCTGAACGCCCAACGTCCAACGCCCAATTTAAAGAGCTGGTTGGACGCGCGGCATCGGACATTCCACGTTCTTTCCTGTCATGGCAGGTCTGGTCATTAAACCTCGTGCGCGCATTTTGCACGGACACGATTGGGTGTTCTCGGGCGAAGTTTTGAAGGCGTTTGGAAATCCGGCGGATGGCGAAGTCATTTCGCTCAAGGACGGAAGAGATCACCTGATCGGCAGCGCGATTTACAATAGCAAATCGCAAATCGTGGCCCGGCGATTTTCGCGACGGCGACAGGACCTGGATCTCGATTTTTTCCAGCGCCGAATCGCGCAAGCGTTGGAGTATCGAAAGCGGCGCGGGATTGATCTGCAACTTTGCCGCCTGGTCTGGAGCGAAAGCGACGGCTTGCCGGGTGTGATCATCGATCGCTACGGCGACCACGCCGTTTTGCAAACGCTCACCCTCGCGATGGACATGCGGAAAACGCTGATCGTGGAAGCGCTGAAAACAAACGGGGAAATGTCTGCGCTTCAATCGATCATCGAGCGCAATGATGGTCCAGTGCGGCGGGCGGAAGGGATGGAGTTACGCGTCGGCGTGTTGCTGGGCGACGCGCCATCCGGTCCTGTAGCCATCGAAATAAATGGGACGCAACAGAAAGCGTCTCTCCAATTGGAGATCGATCTGATCCATGCGCAGAAGACCGGTTTTTATTTGGATCAGCTCGGACACTATGAAACCGTCGCGCGCCAGGCGCGGGGACGGCGAGTGCTCGATTGCTTTGCGAGCCAGGGCGGGTTTGCGCTGGCCTGCGCGCAAGCGGGCGCGGCGAAGGTGACCGCAGTGGAAGCGAGCGCCGATAGCGTCGCCAGCGCGCGGCGAAACCAGGAGCGGAACAAGCTATCGGTCGAGTGGATTGAGCAGGATGTTTTTCAGTTTTTGCGCGCGGCCGAAAAAGCGGAAGCCGAATACGATTTGATTATTCTCGATCCGCCTTCCTTCACAAAAACAAAAGGCGGGTTGCGCGATGCGTTGCGCGGATATCGGGAGCTCCACGTCCGCGCATTCAAGCTTTTGTCGCGCGATGGATTGCTCGCCACCTTCTCGTGCTCGCATCATGTCACCGAAACCATTTTTAACCAAACGATTGCGGATGCACTGGTTGATGCGCGCCGATCGGCGCGGCGGCTGCATCGTTTCGAGCAAGCGCTCGATCATCCGATTCTTCCTACCTTGCCTGAAACGGAATATTTTAAGGGCTCGCTGCTCGAAATGATGCCCGGTAGATAAGTGCCCGAGCGGACCGTCTCCAAAATATGACAATGGATTTAACTGCAGAGTTCGCGGCGCTGGCTCCGTGGATTTTTCAATTCCGGATTGGCGATCGAGACTACGGCGGTGCAATCAGCGCAGTCAGCGATGCCCGATTGGACCAATTTTTTCGCTTCGCACCAAACGCGACAAACATTCTCGAGCTAGGCGCGCTGGAAGGAGCGCAGACTTTTATTTTAGCGGAGCGGGCTGGCGTTAAAAAGGTAATCGCTCTCGAAGGCCGCGCGGCAAATCTTCGCAAAGCTCGATTTGTGCAGAAACTGCTCGGCGTGGAAAACGCAATATTCGAGCAGGCCAACCTGGAGGAGGCCGACCTTTCCGCTTACGGCCAGTTCGACGCGGTCTTTTGCTGCGGCCTTCTGTATCATCTGCCGAAACCGTGGGAGTTGATCCAACGCCTTCCCTCGATCGCGCCGATGTTATTCCTCTGGACTGCTTACGCAGCGGAGAATGAAGCCCAGGAGCTACCCAATGGGATGCGAGGTAAAATCCACGTCGAAGGCGGTCCCAACGAACCGCTCAGCGGCTTGTCCCCAACTTCGACCTGGCTGACACTGGAATCCTTAATCACACTACTAACCACCAGTGGATATGCGAGCGTCCACGTGATTCACAACGATCTGACGCATGTGAATGGCCCAGCGGTAACGATCGGCGCGAAGACCACGTAACGGTTCAAGGGTCATAAGGCCAAGTTGGGAGCTTCGGTCCCCAAAATAACATTGGTGCT
>DASXNS010000276.1:0-3499 GCA_036494865.1 Chthoniobacterales bacterium
AACAGGGCACGCATGCTTCATTGCTCGAGTTAGGAGGAAAATATGCGCGGCTCTGGGAACACAGCTTTCTCGAAAAACCGGCCGAGGATCTCGAAGCGATTGCGGAGCTGGAAGAGAGAAAAAGCGTCCAGCGCTCGGGGCTCGATCTGCCAACGCCGGAAGAAACGATTGACGTTGGCCGTTGATCGCCCGAAGTATTTCGGCCTAACGAGTTGTTAAGGCAATAGTAAACCCTACAAGGCAGTCGCGTTTCCGGTCAGTTCCCGGTACTTCAACTCAAGCACGCGGAATCGCTCTTCGGCTTCACGGAGGGCGCGCCGTTCTTCGCGCAAACTCTGCTCGAGATCGCGGATCCGGTCTTGGACGTCGAACGCCATTCCGCTCGCGGCTGGCTCGGCCGAAACGATTTCCGCGCTCGGGGTTGCGGATGTTTCGATCTGCGCCGGTTCCGGTTCGAAAGCCAAAGGCATTTCGTTGAGCTGCCGCCGCGCGCCATCGCAGGAATTGATCACGAAGGTCTGCTCGTTGATCTCGCCCAGGCGGAAGAATTCCTGGATCGCCCCCAACGTGGTCGGCCCGTAATAGCGTTCGCTCGTCACCTCGACGAGCCAATCCATCCCCAGTTCGCTCAGCATCGGCGCCTTGATCCAGTTTTCCTGATCACTGGAGATGACATCGTGGGGCGCGACTTGCGCGGAAGAAGCCCAGCGCGCCAGTTGCTCGAAAGGCAGCGGGCCAAAGACATGACCATCCTCGTGTTTCCGAAGGAACCACTGCTGCCCGGCCAACGCGTCCATTACTCGTTAGGCGAAGCAGGTGTCGCAGAAGCCGCCGCGGCTGGGGCTGGAATCATGATCGTTTGGCCGATTTGCAGCTTCCGGTCATTCTCGATGTGATTAAATTTCTGCAATTCCTCGACGCTGACTTTGTGCAATTTTGCAATCGAAGTGAGAGTCTCGCCTTTCGCGACGACGTGGCTGTTTCCGGTCTGCGGTTGTTTCGGAGCTTCGGCGACTGCGCCGCTCGCTGGTTGCGCGGTCGGCTCGCCGATCATCACACCCGGCCGGATCGCGGCGATTTGTTGCTCGAGCTTGAGGATCTGCTGGGAAAGGGCATCGATCTTCGCGTTTTGCTCATCGATCTTTTTCGTCAATGCCTCCAGCGCATCCGCATCCGATTTATTTTCAGAAGCTGACTGCGCCGGAGCGGTGGCAATCATCGCCAAAAAAAGAAAGGAAAAAGAGAACAAGGCGAATCGCTTCATAGGGCCCATTTTTACATCGAGGCACGACGGTGGCAAGCGCGTGCGCAAGCCCAGCCAGCTTGCCTTTCGCTCATTTGTCTCTTAGTTTTTTGCATGCCTGAGCGCATCCAGAAACCTCCAGCTCCCTGGGGACCGAAGCCGGGTGATGGAGGCGGGCCGAGATCCCCGGATATCTCGCGACCCGACACGAAAGAACTCCTCAAAAAAATGCGCAAGGTCGATCCGAACCAGTCCAAGCGCTATCGCCAGCGCACCGGTCAGTGATGGAATCGGCCGCCCTGGCGCTGGAGCAGAATTTTCCTGGGGCGACTGACGATTTCCCGGCGTTGCTCCGCCGCCGCGGTCTTCTTCCCGCGGTGTCTACGCCCACTGCTGCCGTTTCAACCTCGAAGGGTTCCTGGACTCCGACGGAAGCGACGACAATCCTCGCGTTCAAATTCCAAGGGGGAGTTCTGGTCGCGGGGGACCGGCGAGCGACGGCGGGCAACACCGTCGTCTTCGATCGCGCGGACAAGGTTTTGGAAATCGACCGGCATTCCATCATGGCGATCGCGGGTGTGCCGGCAACGGCGTGGGAGATGGCGCGCGTGCTCGAGCATTCGTTTCAATTTTTCCGCCGCACTCAACTCCAGGAGATGAGTGTGGACGGCAAGGTGCGCGCGCTTTCGAAATTGTTGCGGGATAACTTCGGCTTCGTGATGCAAGGCGTGGGCGTAGTGGTGCCGATCTTCGCGACGTACGATTCCGGCGCGGAGCCTGCGGCCCGGCTTTATTTTTACGATGCGATGGGAGCGCAGTTCGAAGTGACTGACTACGCTGCGACCGGCTCAGGTTCTCCAGCAGTGCGCGGCATTTTGTATTACGAAAACACCTGGGGTAAAAAAAAGCTGGCCAAACTAAATCAGGATGAGGCCGTCACGGTCGCGCTGCGCGCGCTCGACACCGCGGCGGAATCCGACACCGCCACCGGCGGAGTGGATCGGAACGCAAAAATTTTCCCGGTGATAAAAATCGTTTCGCGTGAAGGCATCACAACTTTGGCCGAGAAGCGGATCGCCGCACTCTTCAAGCACAGCGTCGCATGATCGAGGAGCCATACCGCTGGGTCGAAGCGATCGCGAATCGCGGCGAATACATCGAGACCCAACTCGCCGCCGGGAGCCCGATCGTGGCGGTCGGCTATCGCGATGGAATTTTGTTTTTAACTCTTGGCCGGGCGCGGCAAAAACTTTTCGAGATTTATGATCGGATCGCGATGGGTGCGATCGGCCATCCGGGCGACATCGAGCGGCTGCGGATGGCGGTAATTGAATTGGCGAGCACGGAAGGTTTTACCCGTTCCGCGGCGGATGTCTCGCTCCGGCGGTTGGCCTATTATTCGCTGAGCCCGATTTTGAAAACAGCATTCGAACAGGTGTATGGCGCCCCTTATCTCGCGCGTTTGCTCTTCGGCGAAATCGGAGCGACCCAGGAAATGGATTTGTTTTTGCGGCTGGAATATGACGGAGCGATCGCGACCAACAGCGCAAGCGTCGCGCAGGCCCAGCAGAATTTTGGCGCCCTGAGTGGAACACGGCAATCCACCGAATTGATGGAAAAATTCTTGCGCGCTGAAAACTCGAGCGGCGCCACCCTGGAGCGCGCCTTGAAAATTGCCTTGGACGCCTGGACGGTTGGACATCTGGCGCTGGGCGACGCCGGAGTGAAGGAACTCCCTGCGCGCGAGAAAATTCTCTCCGAGCGGAAAGAACGATTGCGCGCCGCCGTGATCGAGGCGGCGATTCTGGAGCGCAATGAAAAAATTGCGATCCGTTATCGCCAGTTGACTGACGCGGAAATTCATTCCGGGCTGGGCGAGTAAGTTAATTCGCTATGTTCCGGCGAGGGCAGCGCGATCGAGCAAAAGGGCATCCGATTCTGGCCGCGCTCGGTTTGGCGCTGATGATCGGGTCATTCACCTGGCTGCAATTTTCCCTGGAAAAAGTGCCATCCTCCAAAATCGGCGCCACGCCCGCCGCGACCCAAGAGCCCTTTGCGCTGGTCGTAATCGACCCCGGTCATGGAGGTGACGATTCGGGGACAATCAAGGCCGGGATTTTGGAAAAGGAGCTCACGCTCGATGTCGCCCATCGGGCCGAACGGCTGTTACAGCTTCGCGGCCTAACGACTGTTCTCACTCGCGCCGATGATAGCTACATCTCGCTGACCGATCGTGTTGCGATCGCGAATGGGCGG
>DASXNS010000277.1:0-5288 GCA_036494865.1 Chthoniobacterales bacterium
TGCAACGGCTTTCAGATCCTCTGCGAGATCGGTCTGTTACCTGGCGCCTTGGTGCGCAATCGCTCGCTGCGATTTGTCTGCGAATTCGTGACGACACGGGTGGAAGTTCCAGATTCTTCTTTCACCCGCGGCTGCGCGCAGGGAACGCTCTTGCGTCTGCCGATTGCACACGGCGAAGGATGTTTTTTCGCCGATGAAAAGACGTTGCGCGAGCTGAACGAACGCGGACAAATAATTTTGCGGTATGCGACGGCGGACGGCCGCGTGATCGCATCGGCGAATCCGAACGGTTCGATTGAAAACATCGCCGGCATCTGCAATCGGGAGGGAAATGTTTTTGGTTTGATGCCGCATCCCGATCGCGCCTGCGACGCGCGGCTTGGGAGCGCTGACGGGGCGCGGATTTTCGAGTCGATGGTGAAGACGATCGAAGCGCGCCGGGTTCGCGCGGCTTAGCGCGGCGGTCGCGGCGCGGACATGATTTTTTTTCTCACCGGCACGAACGCGGCCGTCGGCCAGACGCACACGGCGGTGCAACATCGACGACGAATGCCGAAATTTTGCAGCAAACAACCGGCGTTCCGATCTTGCCGGGCCTGGATTCAGAATCGACTGAATTGAGTCCGGAATGGCGGGCGATCGGCGGATTCTCTGGACTGGCCGATGCGGTGTAAAACAGTCGGCAGATAGACACAAGTGTAACGATCTGTTACACATTTTTCAGTAATGGAAGACGTTCCCGAGGAAGGATTTGGTGGCATGTGCGTTGCTCGATTTATCCCTGCATTACTCAATCCTTATGTTGCTACAAAAAACTCTTCACATGAATCAATCGCTCGGTGAGTGCAAAACGCGCCTCGCGAGCATTCAATCGTATCGCCGTCAGTTCTTGATGGTGACCAAAGCCACGGTCACGTCGTCGAAAACTGTCGACTTCAGTTTTCGCGGGCCGCTCGGCTTTGAGGCCCGCACCGTCCTCTTGTCGGTCCAGGGCGAATCACCCGATCAGTTCGCCTTTGAATCCACTGGCGGAAATCTTGATGTGATGGGACTGGCCGAGTTCACCGAAATTCGGCCGCATTGCACTGAGGTGACGCTCGCGCTTCATTACGAAATAAAGAACAAATTGTTTGCCTGGCTCGATCGCCGATTTCATTTCGTGGATGCATTTGTCACGTCGGAACTGCGCAGCATCCGTGCGCATTTCGAAGGAATTGCCGCGCCGGTAGTGGAGCGGGAACCGATGCTTTCGATATTCGAGACTGCGACGGCTTAAACAGGTTGTTGTTTCAAAAAAAGCACGGGGCGTTTGCTTCGTGCTTTTTTTGTTAGGTGCGCTCAGTGGATGCGAACGGCGCGCGTTTTGTCCAGACGCAAGACTTGGCCGGGGCGCAATTCCAGCGCTGCTTTAGGATCGCGAAGTTTCTTGCCGTCCAGTTGGATGCTCCCTTGTTCCATCAGCCGCCGCACTTCTCCGCGCGACCTCGTTATCCCGAACGCGTTCGCGTAGGCAGAGATTATCACCGACATCGCGTCCGTTCCATCCGGATGCATTTGGGGAAGATCGGCGTCGCCCAATCTTTTTTCGCTGAAACGCGCGTCCCATTTTTCCCGCGTTTTCTTCGCGATCTCGCGCGAATGGTAGGTCGCCACAATCTCCGCGGCGAGATGCTTTTTCGCCTCGAGCGGATGCGCCGGCGAAGCGAGTGGCTTGCCGAGAAGCAGCGGATAATAGCGCACCATTAATTCATCCGAGATGCTCATCAATTTCCCGAAAATCTCGGACGCGGATTCATTCAGCCCGACATAATTCCCCAGGCTCTTGCTCATTTTCTTCGCGCCATCCAGCCCTTCCAGGATCGGCAAAACAAAAACCACCTGCTGCGGCTGGTCTTCTTCTTTTTGGAGATCGCGCCCGACCAGAATGTTGAAAAGCTGGTCCGTCCCGCCGAGCTCCACGTCCGCCTGCACCATCACCGAATCCCAGCCTTGCATGATCGGATATTGAATCTCGTGGGCGTGGATCGGTTGCTGCCGATCGATTCGATCGCGAAAATCTTCCCGCTGCAACATCTGCTGCAAGGTGACAAGACTGTTGAGCCGAATCACTTCTTCGAAGTGCATTTGTTCGAACCACTCGCTGTTGGAAATCATTCGCGTCCGCGCCGGATCGAGCACCTTGAAGGCTTGTTCTCGATACGTTTTCGCGTTGGCCAAAACTTGATCGCGAGTCAGCTGCGGACGCGTCGCCGACCGCCCGCTCGGATCGCCGATCATCGAAGTGAAATCTCCGATGATTAAAACTGCCTGGTGCCCGAGATCCTGAAATTGCCGGAGCTTTTTTAAAATCAGCGCGTGCCCGAGATGCAGATCAGGGCTGGTCGGATCGACCCCCAGTTTTACGCGGAGCGGCCGGCCGAGCGCGAGTTTCTGGCGTAATTCCGTTTCGCTGATGATCTGGGCCGCGCCTTCCTTGAGAAAAGCGAGAGCTTCATCCGGTTGCATTGCCATTGCGCTAGTAGGCACACTGGCGCGCTATTTGTTTTTGTTCAACAACTCGCGCACCTGCTCGATCGTCATCGGCGCACTCTGGTTAGCCAAAGCTTTCTGACTTTTCCCTCGGTCGAGAAATGGGCGACTGCCTTTGAAATCGGGGCCGGCCACCCGCAGATCGCTTTGCGCTGCGGTGCGAGGATCGGGCGCAGCCGGCGTGATATAAAGCGTGTCGCTTTTCGTCAATCTCGATCTCGACGAAATATTTGCCGCCGAATCACCGGATCGGAAATGACGCGCCGCGAACTCGGCCGGCGAAAAAGTCCGCGTGGCATCAAATGATTTGGCGATCGATTGATTCGGAGCGTAAAAGTTTTTCGATGGTGCGCTTTTCTCCACCGATGTCCCGGTCGCGGTGAACTGTTTATTCTGCGCCGGATTGCTGAGGGAAAGATTTGGCTTCAAAATCCGATCGATCAATTTAGCCTCTTGCTCCTGCGCGTTCGCCTGACAGAACGCACCCAGCAACAACACGCACGCGAGCATTCTTCGCACGCTGCCGAACGTGCCGAAACCCGGCTCGCTTTGTAAAGGAAATTGTCGGCGCTTCCGATCAGTGACGCAACGCCGCCCGCAAAACCCTCGCGCCCGGAGGTGGAGAAACCCGGCCGCGGAGAATATCATTCGCCCGCACCGGCCTTCCGTAGTAACGCGCGTTCGCCGTTTTTTGCGTCGCGATCACCGCTCCTTCGAGCGACGCGCCCGCGAAAAGTCCCTTGCTGCGGCTGTAAGTGTAAATGGCAGCAGTCGGCGTCAGCCCCGCTTGCAGATCGCGGCCGACCGGTCCGGCGGCTGCGCTCGCATCCGCGCCGACTGTCATGTTTCCATCACGCGAGAAAGCGCGCACCGCCTCGCGAGTGTTCAAAACAAAAACAAATTCGGTCACTTGCGCGCCGATCTGTGGACCCCAGCCCGCTCCTCCGGTTCCGACAAACGATGGCCCCGACCATCCATTGGCTGTGCGAGCCACCACCACTCCTTCGCCGCCCTTGCCGCTGATCCCCAGCCCTATTTTTACCACGTTCAAAATCGCCAACCCCTTCGCCTCGCGCATGACGCCTTCCGGAATTCCCCTTTCCGGCATCGAGCGAAAGGCTCGCAAGATCGAAGCGGAGCGATTAACAATTTCCTGTTCGCTCGCCGCTTGCGCGGCGTTCAAGGACAAAATGGAGCCGATCAGAAGAATACAGAATGTTTTCATGGGTAATATTACTTCGCTCCGATCGGACTTCCCGGATGTATCCACGGAAAGTGCGACGATTTGTTAGGCGAGAGTAATGACGAAGTTGTGATTGATCCGCAAAGCGACATCTCTTTCATGCGCGAAGCGCTCCGCCTCGCCGCTAAAGCCTTTGAAAAAGAGGAAGTGCCAGTCGGCGCGCTCGTCGTCCGCGGCGGAAAAATCATTAGTCGCGCTTTTAATCAGGTTGAGCTGTTGAAAGATGCCACCGCTCACGCGGAGATGCTCGCGATCACTGCGGCGGAGGCGGCGGTCGGCGACTGGCGCTTGAACGACTCCGATCTTTACGTGACGAAAGAACCATGCACCATGTGCGCCGGCGCGCTGGTTCATGTGCGGATGCGCCGGGTGATATTCGGCTGCGCGGATGCGGTCGCAGGCGGCGCAGGCGGTGCAATTAATTTATTGCAGATGCGCGGGCTGAATCATCGCTGCGAAATCACGCCCGGAATTCTGCGCGAAGAATGCACGGCATTGCTCCAAAGTTTTTTCCGCACCAGGCGCGGCGGCGCTAAATCCAGCGATCGAGTGTGATCACGCTTGCGCAATGGAGTGAATGCGCGATCTACTTGCTCCGAGATTATGGCGACCATCGCGAATTGGATTGCCAAGCTGGATGCGCGGCATCGATTGATTATTTCCCTGGCGGCGGCCGGCGCTGTCTGGTTCGCTCTTCGCAGCCGCGTCCAGCCTTCCACTCAATCGATCGCGACCTGGGATGTTTTCGCCTTGTGCGTTCTCACTCTCGCCTGGCTTACGATCGTTACCACTCCTCCCGAAAAACTTCGGAGCCGGGCGCAAGTGCAGGATGTAAGTCGGACGGTGATTTTTATTTTCGTAATCCTGGCCGCATGTGCGGGGTTGTTCGCGGTCGGCTTTCTTTTTTTCACGAACAAAGGTGCGCAGCATCCTCATTTTACCCTTCACCTCGTGATGAGTTTATTCGCAGTCGTTTCTTCATGGCTCCTCGTTCACACCGTTTTTGGTTTGCGTTATGCCCACACTTTTTATGGTGACCCGGATGGCCCGGCCGGTCCGCAACAGCATGCAGGCGGCCTCATTTTTCCCGGCGATCTCCCGCCCGACTATACCGATTTTGCTTACTTCTCGTTCGTCATCGGCATGACCTTTCAAGTCTCCGACGTCCAGATCACTTCGCGCGATTTTCGGAAGCTCGTGCTCCTCCATGGCATGCTCTCGTTCGGATTTAACACCGTCATTCTCGCGCTGACGATCAATACCGTCTCGGCGTTGCTGTAGGTCCGGGTCCCCGCCAGCGCTACTGGCACGACCGATGCTAAATCATGGCGCGTGGGTGCGGCGTCATGACGTTTCTAAAAAAGATTCTGCTCGTCGATCATGAGCCGGGCGCCTCGGACCTTCTTCGTCATGCCCTGGAAGGGACCGGCAAATATCTGATTAAGATCGAACATGACAGCCGTCACGTCGCCCTAGCGGCGCACTGGTTATTGCCCGATCTTATTTTGTTCTATGG
>DASXNS010000278.1:0-2444 GCA_036494865.1 Chthoniobacterales bacterium
TCCGGCGCGAACGGAATACACGCCGGGCAGCGCCGGTTATTACGCGCTCGCCGACGAGCCATTGGCAGCGTCGCGCCAGGCTCGGACCCATCATCAATTCGTCACCCTCGAATTTTCCCGCAGTCATCTGCAAAAGCAGCTCGCTGATTGCCAGGGCGAACTCGATCCGCAATTGCGCGCCGCGGTTTTTCCTGAAAACGAAAATGCGATCGTCTCGAGCGCGCGGCCGATGTCGGCGGATCAACAAACCGTGGTGGGGAGTTTGTTGCATCCGCCTGTTTCGAAAGCGGCGCAGAGCTTTTGGTATCAGAGCAAGGCGCTCGAGCTGATGGCGCATTTTCTTTTCGTGCCGAAGGATCCGGAGTTGTTTTGCATGCGGCAAAAACGGGTCGCGCGCGATCGGGTGGCGCGGACGAAGGAATCACTGGCGCGCGATCTGGCGCAGCCTCCCACCCTCGAAGCGCTCGGGCGGGAGGTTGGCTGCAGCCCGTTTTATCTGAGCCGGATTTTCTCGCGCGAAGTCGGCCTAACGATTCCGCAATTCATGCGCAAGCTGCGGATGGAACGGGCCGCCGAACTTTTGCGAATGGGCCGGCATAACGTGACCGAAGCGGCGACCGAAGTGGGCTACTCGAGTCTCAGTCATTTCAGCAAAGCATTTTGCGAAACGATTGGCTGCTGCCCGGTTCTCTATCCAATGGCGAAGCACATCGTCCTGGATCGCTGACGAAATTCCCCTTCGCTTCGCCGCACGGTTCGGGCAAACTCGCGCCTCGTCCTGATGAAAATCACCCGTGCGCTCATTTCTGTTTCGGACAAAAAAGGGATCGCCGAGTTTGCGCGCGCGCTCGAAAAACAAGGCGTGGATATTATTTCGACCGGCGGCACGGCGGAATTGCTGCGGAAGGAAAACGTGCCGGTGCGCGACATCTCCAGCTTCACTGATTTTCCCGAGGTGCTGGAAGGCCGGGTCAAGACGCTCCATCCGCGCGTCCACGGCGGCCTGCTCTACAAGCGAGAAAATCCGCTCCACGAAGCGCAGGCGAAGGAGTGCGGTTTCCAACCGATCGATCTCGTGGTGGTCAATCTTTACCCTTTCGAAGCGACTATCGAAAAACCGGGCGTGACTCTCGCGGAAGCAATCGAGCAAATCGACATCGGCGGGCCATCGATGATTCGCAGCGGCGCGAAGAACTACCAATCCGTCACGGTGGTGGTCGATCCAGCCGATTACGACACCGTTCTGGAAAGCATGCGCGACCATGACGGCGCGACGACTTTGAAATTGCGCGAGCGGCTCGCGATCAAAGCGTTTATCAAAACGTCCGATTACGATCGCGCGATCGGAAGTTTTCTGAATGAAGAACAGGCGACCGATGCCTCGTTTTCACTTTCGCTCCCGCTCGTCGCACGCTTGCGCTACGGCGAGAATCCGCATCAGAACGCCGCGCTCTACGGCGACTTCGACCAGCATTTCGAGAAGCTGCACGGGAAAGAACTTTCCTTTAACAACATTCTGGACATCAGCGCGGCGACGAATCTCATCGCGGAATTTAGCGAGCCGACCGTCGCGATTTTGAAACACACCAACCCGTGCGGTGTCGGCAGCGATCCCGATTTGCGACAAGCATGGGAGAAAGCGTTCGCGACCGACAAGCTAGCGCCGTTCGGCGGCGTGATCATTTCCAACCGCCCGGTCAATGAAAGCCTGGCCAAGGCGATCAGCGAAATTTTCAGCGAGGTGATTATCGCACCGGAGTTCGATGCGGAAGCGCGCAGCCTCTTTCAGAAAAAGAAAAATCTCAGGCTCATTCGCACCCTGGCCGCAGCGGCGAGCGACAAACAAGATATCCGCTCGGTTACCGGTGGGCTCCTCGTTCAGGACAAAGATGTGAGCGACCTGGTCGATCCCGCGAGCAAAGTCGTTTCGGAACGCGAGCCCACCAAAGAAGAATTGGCGGCGATGATTTTCGGCTGGCGCGTGGTCAAACACGTGAAATCGAACGCGGTCGTTTATGCCGGGCCGGATCGAACGCTCGGGATCGGCGCCGGGCAAATGTCGCGCGTGGATGCGTCGCGCATCGCGGTTTGGAAAGCGATAGAAGCGGGCTTGGAGCTGGCTGGAAGTGCCGTTGCCAGCGACGCTTTTTTTCCATTTCCCGACGGACTCCTCGCGGCTGCCGATGCAGGCGCGACCTGCGCGATTCAGCCGGGCGGTTCAATGCGTGACGACGAAGTCATCGCGGCCGCGAACGAACGCAACATGGCGATGCTCTTCACCGGCGTTCGCCATTTCAGGCATTAACATCAATTTCGGCGGCGAAGCATCGAGCCCTGCACGATCACTCCCGCGGCCACTAGGGCCACGAACAAAATCATTGCGCCTTTCTCAGGCAGCGTGATTCCGGTCTCAATCAAGTGCGCTCCTTCCACGGATGAGAGAA
>DASXNS010000279.1:0-2496 GCA_036494865.1 Chthoniobacterales bacterium
GCTTCGCGAGCGCAAGATGGATTTCGTCACGATCACCGATCATGATACGATCGACGGCAATCTCCAGATCGCTGATCTGGAGCGCACCTTCATCAGCGAGGAAGTGACTACTTATTTTCCTCACGATCCGTGCAAGCTTCATTTGCTGGTCTGGGGAATCTCGGAGGCGCAGCACGCTGAAATCGCTTCCCTCCGAGTCAACATCTACGAGCTGCAAAGTTACCTCCAGCAAGCCGGAATCAGTCATTCGGTGGCGCATCCGCTTTACAGCATCAACGGCAAACTCGAAGTCTCGCACCTCGAGCGCCTCATCCTTCTCTTTAAACATTTCGAGGGCATCAACGGCCTGCGCGATGCATTGCTGAGCGCGCTGGCGCGGGAACTTTTCTCCAGCCTGACACCAAACAAAATTGAAGAGCTGGCTAACCGCTACAATCTCCAGCCGACCCATCCCGAGCCTTGGAAAAAAAATTTCATCGCGGGCTCGGACGATCATGGCGGAAAATTTGTCGCCCACGCTTTCACCGAAACGCCGCCGGCCAAGTCCGCCACCGAATTTCTCCGGCACGTGCGAACGGGCGCGTGCACGCCGCGGGGCGAAGGCGGCACCCCGCTCGCTTTGTCCCACGGATTTTATAACACCGTCTCGTCTTACATCCAGGAACGCTTCACCGAGCGGCTCGGGCCGACCGCGCCTTTATTGGAGACGATGTTCTCGCGCTTTATGGAAGGGCGCGATCCGACCGAATTCACTCTTCGCGAGAAAGCGACGTTCATCGCCCAGGGCGTTCTGTCGGGAAAAATTTTCGACCTGGCCAAGCCGGCCAACGTTTCGCTTTGGAAAGGACTCTCCAAACATTTCGCCCGGCCGAAAGTGAAAGCGCGGATCGCAAAAGAACTCAAGGGCGTGACGGAGCCGGAGCGGCGCACTTTCCTGATGGCGAACCTTGTTTGCGAACAGCTCGCGTTTCGCCTTTTCGAAAAATTCGTCGAGCAAATCCGCACCGGCAACGTGATCGAGAGCATGCAGGCGTTAAGCGGAATCGCGCCGATCGTGGTGCTGCTTTCGCCTTACATTTACGGCTTTCACAGTCAGGCGCCGTCGCGGAGCTGGCTGCGTCAGGTCTTCCTGGAGATGACCGGCTCGATTCCGCTCCCGCTCCAAAATCGAAAGCGCGCCTGGTTCACCGACACGCTCGATGACGTGAACGGCGTCGCGAACACGATCCGGAAAATGACGGCGGCCGGCGTGGCCGCAGGCGAAGAATTAGTCGTCATCACCTCGCGCAAGGAGCTGAAGATCGATGACATTCCGATTAAGAATTTCAGGCCGATCGGCGAATTCGAGTTGCCCGAGTACGAACTGCAGCGGCTCAGTTTCCCGCCGATTCTGCAAATCTTGGATTACGTCCAGCGCGAACAATTCACCGAGATCATCATCAGCACGCCGGGGCCGATTGGGCTGACGGCGCTGCTCGCGGCCAAGATGTTGAACCTCCAAACGAGCGGAATTTATCACACCGATTTTCCCGAGTACATCCGCATTTTGACCGAGGATCGTTTTCTGGAAAGCCTGGCCTGGAGTTACATGCATTGGTTTTACGGTCAGACCGAAACGGTGTTTGTGAACTCCGAGCAGTACCGAAAAAGCTGGATCGATCGCGGGTTCGCCCCGGAGAAACTTAGAATTCTTCCGCGCGGGCTCGACGGGGAATTATTCCATCCTGACCGGCGCGACCCGTTGTTCTGGCAACCGTTCGGCGCGAATGGCAGCGAGGTGCGGCTTCTTTATGTCGGGCGGATCTCACGCGAAAAAGATCTCGATGTGCTCGCGGCCGCTTATCGCAAAGTGCGCGATCTAGCCGTGCCGGTGAAATTATTCGTGGTGGGTGATGGTCCCTATTCGGACGCGCTGGCCAAAGAATTGCCCGACGCGGTTTTTGTCGGCTATCTCAAGGGTCGTCAGCTCGCCGCCGCTTACGCATCAGCGGACATTTTTGTTTTCCCGAGCACGACCGACACTTTCGGCAACGTCATCATTGAAGCGCAAGCGTCCGGTCTTCCGGTCATCGTCTCCGATCTCGGCGGACCGAAGGAGCTGGTGGAAAATGGAGTTAGTGGATTGGTGACGAAGGCGCACGATCCGGAGGAGGTGGCGCGCGCAATCGCGCTTCTGGTGAGGGACGGAAAGCTGCGAAGACGGATGGGCCAGAAAGCGCGAGAAAGCGTGCTGGATAGAAATTGGCCGGGAGCGTTCCGGAAATTCTGGCAAACAACCGGGCCCTGAGTCAGCTGGCTTGGGAACGCTTTTTTCCCGCGTAATCGTTCAGTTCAAAGGCGGCGGCGAAACGGGCGGCGGGCTCGGGGGCACCGCGTGCGACTCAGAAATGCCGATCGCCGCCCAGACATCGTACTGCGATCCAAATTGCCGGAAGAACAGAAGTTTGAAGGCGAGAAGCCAAACAAACGCGGGAAGCAGCAGCACCGTGTTGATGT
>DASXNS010000280.1:0-3157 GCA_036494865.1 Chthoniobacterales bacterium
TCGAGATCCGCTTTCGCTTTATCGAGCGCGCCTTGTTTGATCTTCACGTTCGCTTCCGCCTGATGAAGGGTCGCCATGGCCTGATCGAGATCGGCTTGGGATGAATTGCTCTTGGCAAAAAGTTCCCGCGTCCGAGTAGCGTTTACTTTCGCGAGCTCCAACGCGGCCTGCGCACTGGCCACGTCGCCTTCCGCTTGCGTGACGGTTGCTTGAAAAAGCGTGGGTTCGATCTGGGCCACGATCTGTCCGGCTTTTACCTCGGAGTTAAAATCCACGAAGAGCTTGGCGATGTTGCCCGAAACCTGACTTCCGACCTGGACGTTCTGCACCGGATTCAAGGTGCCAGTCGCGGTAACGGTTTGTGTAATCGGCCCGCGACTCGCTGCGATCGTCTGGAAACTTTGCCCGCCGCGGCTGCGCCAATTACGAAACGCAACGGCGAGCAAAATGAGTACGGCGATGCCGGCGATGAGCGGGATGGGTCGTTTCAACATTTCGGTAGAGAAGCACGATGGGCGCGGCTGAAATTAATACAACCGCGTGGTCATAGCGAAGTTGCGGTTCGGCAATTTGCAGGCAGATCGTGCACGACGCCGCGCAAATATTTGTGCTTTTGCTGACAGCGATCCTCGCTGGCGATTCTGTGATTCTTGATTTCTCGACGGTGCTTTGCGCACCGGGATTTGACTAATCGCGCGCTTCGCCAGAGAGCATCGCTGGAATGCGCCGCTACCTCGAAATTTACGGGATCATGTTGCGCAATTCGCTCATCCGCGAGCTGAGTTTCAAAGCGAACTTCATTCTTTGGATGATCGTGGAAGTGCTCTGGTTTTGCGGCCAGATCGCTTTCTTCAGCATCATCTTCGGCCAGGTGGATCGCATCGGCGACTGGTCGAAATGGGAAGTCGTGCTGCTCGTCGGCACCCATCAGATGATCGCGCAATTGTTCCAGGCATTTTTCTTTGTCAATGTTTCCAATATTCCCGAACTGGTCCGGACCGGGAAATTGGATTCTCTGCTCGCTCTGCCGATCGACAGCCAATTCGCCGTCTCTACCAAACAATTCGGACTCGACAGCATCCTCAACGCGATTCTCGGCGGCGTTGTCGTCATCGTTTCACTTTCCCAACTTCACGTTACGCCGAGGGCGGTCGCGGTTTTGCTCTACATCGTCGCGCTCGCCTTCGGCGTTGCGGTCCATTATTCGATCATGATCAGCCTCGCCGCGGTCAGCTTCTGGATCGTGCGCGCGCAGGGACTGGTCTACGGCTACTTTAATTTTCTCCAGATCGCGCGCTATCCCGACGTGATTTTTCCGCGCCTGTTCCGTTTCGTTTTCGGCTGGATCATTCCAGTCATTATCGTCGCGAATATTCCAGCACGACTCTTGATCAAGCCGCTCGGACAGCCGGTATGGCTGATGTTCCATCTCATCCTGGCGGGTTCGATCGCATTTTGCCTGTCGCGAATTTTCTGGCGCTTCGCCCTTCGCCATTACTCGAGCGCAAGTTCCTAGAAGAGGGACCGGACCATGCAAGTTTTGCTCGTTTTTCGCGGGTAAATCTCTCCTTGCGCCTCCGAGGAAATGTTCTTAATTAAGCCTCCCCTCGCGCCGGGACAACCAAGGGCGCGACCGAAAATATGGCCAGCTCCAAGAAAAAGAACGCTTCGAAAAAGCCGACGAAGTCAAAAGCTCCGGCGAAGAAAACTGGGCGCGCGAAGGCAAAGACGACGCTTGCCAAAAGTACGAAATCGGCGGGGAAAACTGCACGCGCGGCCAAAAAGCAACCACGCGGCAAAGTGGCCACCGCTGGCAAGAAGGCTTCGGTGCGTTCTGGAAAAGGGCCCAAGTCAAACGGCGCCCGAAATAATTTCGGCGGCGCCAAACCCACCGAAATTTTGGCCACGCAAAATCACAAACAGAAAAGGCTGGATCCGTTCACCCGTTCCCAAAAAGAAAAGCTGCTCCAATTGCGCGACGCGATGGTCGATTCGATGACGGGCGTGGCGAAAGACAATCTGCGCGCGCGCGCGGAAGGCAGCGAGGCCTCTGCTTTTGGGATGCATCAAGCCGATGCGGGCAGCGACGCGTATGATCGCGATTTTGCGCTCAGCCTTCTTTCCCAGGAACAAGATGCGCTCTATGAAATCGATCAGGCGTTGAAACGGATCGATCTCGGGACCTACGGCATCTGCGAAATGTCGGGCAAACCAATCTCGCACGCCCGCTTGGAAGCGATCCCCTTCGCGCGTTTCACCGTCGAATGCCAATCGCAGCTGGAAAAACAGAACAAAGCTTCCCGCGTTCGCCAATCGGTAACATCGCTTTTCGGATTGACCGACGAAGACAGCGCCGAGGGCGAAGAAGAGGAAGCGAAGACGGACGACAGCAAGGAGTAGTGTTATGGCGCAGGAAATCATCACCCTCGAATGCACCGAAGCCAAGGCGCTCGGCCAGCCGGTGTCGCGTTACATGAGCACCCGGAACAAGAAAAGTCCGCGCACGCCGAACCGTTTGGAAAAAAAGAAATACAATCCGTTCCTGAAGCGACATACTCTTCATCGCGAAACCAGATAAAGCAGCCATGCAACCGAAAACCGCCAAACGCCGTTCCGCTTTCCGCCGCGCTAATCGCACCATGCCGCGGCGCCGCATCGACATCGCGACCGAAGCGATCGATTACAAAAATCCCGATCTCCTCAAGAAATTTGTGACGGAGAGCGGCAAGATTTTGCCGCGGCGCGTCACTGGCATGCCCGCCCACATGCATCGCAAGATCACACGCGAAATCAAACGCAGCCGTTCCGTGCTGCTGATGAAGTAACGCTCACCCGCGAATCGCGCGATTCAGCAGCTCGGCCACCCGTTCCATTTCAGCCGGCGTATTGTAAAAATGTGGGCTGGCTCGCAGCCAGCTCCGATCGGCCCGATCCACCCGAAGCGAGACGACGACGTCATTTTTTGCCAGCATGTCGGCTAATCGAGCGCTCGGAATCTTTGGATGACGAAAAGTTAAAATACCGGAGCGATTATTTTTTTTCTCTGGGCTGAGAAACTCAAACTCACCCGGCGCGATTTGACTTCGAAGCAAATCGGTCAGCGATAAGATGCGCGTCGCAATCTCCGCGGGTCCGACTTCGAGCAACAGCTCGACCG
>DASXNS010000281.1:0-9894 GCA_036494865.1 Chthoniobacterales bacterium
GCAGGTGCGCGTGCGCCTCGGAGACAAACTCCGCGGCGCCGCGCAGCTGCGCAGGAAAGCGGCCGACCGCGAAACCTCAACTCGCGGAGCCCGGACGAACTGGCGGCGGACCTGGCGGCGATGACCTGCCTGCACGAACTCAGCACTCGACTGCATGAGAGCAGCGAACTGGAACCGCTCCTTGAAGAAGTCTTGAACGCAACGGTGGCGCTGCAGAAGTCGGACTTTGGCACCCTGCAGCTCTATCGTTGCGTGAGCGGACAACTGGAGATCGTTGCGCAGCGCGGCTTCGATCCTGAGAAGCTCAAACGCTACAGGTATATCGATCGAACAGCTGCGACCTCATGCGCACGTGCTTTGCGCCTGGCTCGGCGTGTGATCATCGAAGATGTCGAGCGAGATCGGAAACGCGCTGCTCTTCGCGGCACCGCGGCTGAGCTCGGCTTCCGCGCGCAGACCTCGACCCCGCTTTTTAGTCGCGGTGGGAAACTGCTCGGCATGATGACGACGCACTTTCGCCAGCCACATCGGCCGAGCGAGCGCGAGCTGCGTTTCACCGATTTATACGCGCGTCAGGCGGCGGAAGCGATCGAACGCCAGCACGCAGAAGAAGCGCTCCGCACGAGCGAGGGACAGTTCCGCCGTTACTTCGAACTCGGCCTTATCGGCATGGCTTTAACTTCGCTGACCAAAGGCATCATCGAAGTGAACGACGAGCTGTGTCGCATCCTCGGCTATACGCGCGAAGAGCTGCTGCAAAAAACCTGGGCGGAAATGACGCATCCGGATGATCTCGCCGCGGACGTGGCGCAATTCGAGCGCGTCATGGCAGGTCAGAGCGACGGCTATTCGCTCGAGAAACGCTGGGTTCGCAAAGATGGCGAGATCATTCACAGCGTCATGTCCGCAAGATGTGAGCGGCGCGCAGATGGCTCGATCGATTACTTAATCGGTCTGGTCCTCGACATCACGGAGCTGAAAAAAGCTGAAGCAGAACTGCGGCGGAGCGAAGCTTATCTGGCGCAAGCCGAGCGTCTCAGCCACACCGGTAGCTGGGCGCTTAACCTCGCGACCGCGGAATTGTTTTGGTCGGAAGAACATTTCCGCATCGTCGGACTGGACAGTGCGGCGGGAGCGCCGGGATATCCCCTCGCGCTCAAGGTCATTCATCCAGACGATCGTTTGTTCGTCGTCGAAGCGCTCGAGCGCGCGATGCGCGAGAAGAGCGAATTTGAAACCCAATGTCGTGTCGTTAGGCCGGACGGCGCGGTCCGTTTCATCCGCAGCCTCGCGCAGCCGGTCTTCAACCGGGCTGGCGAAGTGAGCGAGTACGTCGGCACCATCATCGATATCACGGAGGCGAGGCAGGCGGAGGAAAAGATCGCTGAAAGTGAAAAGCGGTTCCGCCTTCTTGCTGAGACGCTGCCGCAGCATGTCTGGAGTTCTGATCGGAACGGGAGCGTGGACTATTTAAATCAGCGCTGGCTCGATTACACCGGCATGACGTGGGAGGAAGCGCGTGGAAACGGCGGGCACGCCATCGTCCATCCGGACGACAGACCGGCGCTGGAGGCGTTGTGGCGCCAGGCAAACGCGGAGAAGAAATCATTCGAGAGCGAGGTGCGCCTGCGGAAAAAGAGCGGCGAGTATCGGCGCTTTGTCCTTCGAGGCGCGCCCTTTCTCTCCGATCTGGGTGAAATGCTGGAGTGGCACGGGACCAACACCGATGTCGAAGACCGCAGGCGGGCCAAAGAAGAGTTGGAGAACGCCCAGCAGGAATTAGCCAGGGTGACGCAGATCACCGCGATGGGCGAAATGGCCGCGGCGATCGCGCACGAGATCAACCAGCCGCTCGGCGCGATCGTGAACAACACCAATTATTGTCTGGGGCTTCTCGGCCATCCCGAAGCGGAAAAGAAGAAGCGCGCCGCGCTCCGAGACATCGTCGCGGATGCGAACCGCGCGAGCGCGATCATCCAACGGATTCGCGGCCTAACGAATGGTTCTAGGCACCCAATTACGACGCTTAATTTCCCGGATCTCCTCGAGGAGGTGATCAACCTCTGCCAGCGCTCCCTCACCGAACATCAGATCAAGGTGACAACCGCGGTGGCCAAAAATCTCCCACGCTTACGGGCTGATCGCGTCCAGATTCAGCAGGTCCTGTTCAATCTCGTGACGAACTCAATCGGAGCGATGAGCCAGACCGAAGAAGGCGTGCTTAGCATCCGCGTGGCGCGCGGCAAACTCGAGCGCAATCCGACCATTCTCATCACTGTCACCGACAACGGTATCGGCTTCGCTCCCGAGGTGGCGGAAAAAATGTTCGACGCCTTTTACACCACGAAGAAACACGGCATGGGCATGGGTCTACGGATCAGCCGTTCGATCGCGGAGAAATACGGCGGCTACTTAACTGCGCGACGAAACGAAGGCGAAGGCGCGACCTTTTCGTTTCTCCTGCCCGCGGACGAATCCGCCTAACAAGTGATCCAGACAGACCCAATCGTCTACCTGGTAGACGATGACGCGTCGTTCCGGCGCTCGACCGAGCGTTTGCTCGAATCAGCTGGCTTTGCGGTCGCGCCGTTTTCTTCCGCGCGCGATTTCCTGCGCAGCAAACGCCCGGACGGCGCTTCGTGTCTCGTGCTGGATGTGCAATTGCCGGGCGTGAGCGGCCTCGATCTCCAACGCGAGCTGAATAAGCGCGGGAGCAAAATGCCCATCATCTTCATTACCGGCCACGGCGACATTCCGATGTCGGTGCGCGCGATCAAAGCCGGCGCGGTCGAGTTTCTGACCAAACCATTTCGCGACCGTGATCTGCTGAGGGCGCTCGAGCAGGCGTTGAAGTTGCGAGCGAAAAAAACGGCGGCGGCGGGCGAACACAGTTTCGCTCGTGAAAAATCTCTCTTCGCCTTGCACTCCGCGGTCGATGTCGATTCTTTCTGGAAAGCGATTCCGCGCCTCGTGGCCAGCTTCTTTCCCTTCTGCAATCTGTGCATGACGCTGCAGCACAATCCCGTCCGGCCGCTGATCGCGAAGTGGTTTCATCCCATTCCGGATGGGCCCTTCAACCCCAAACCGCTCGAAGAATTCTTTCGCGCGCATCCGCGGAGCAAAGTCGTCTCCGAGAGCGATGTCTTCCCGAATCGCGCCGATCTTCTGAAGTCGACCTTCTATCGCGAGTACATGAAACCGCAGGAGTGCGAACACGCGCTCGGTTTGTTTTTTTGGACCGGGCCGAGGCTCGCGTGTGTGATCACGATCATGCGCAACAGCGCGCAAGGCCCGGCGGACGATGCCGGGCTGAAGCAACTGCGGCGGTTGTATACGGAATGCGAACTCGCGCTGCGTCGCATCAGCTCCCTCGAGCGCGAACATTCCGCGCGCGCCGCCTTTGAATCATTTCTCCGCCGTCTGCCGCTGCCGACCATGCTGCTGCGCTGGACGCTCGGGCTTGCTTATCAAAATAAAGCCGCCCGCGAGTTTTGTCTGCTCTGGCGCGAAGGACCGGAAGCATCGCGCGTGATGAAAGCGACTGCGTCACCCCCGGAGGAAATCCTGGATGGATGTCGGCGTCTGAAAAAGCAGTGGGAAACTTCCGCCGGCGTGAAATCAGGGCAGCCGATCGTCAGTGAAGAAGTTGTTTATCACGCGAAATGGAAACACCTCCGGGCCACCATCAGTATCACACATCTGAACAGCGTCGGCCTCACCCCGCCGCTTTTTCTGATCCAATGCGAAGAGCTGCGTCTGCCTGGTGCCGCGCCGAATGCTGCGGAGACTCGCCTGGCGCACCTCGCGCGTCTCACCACGCGCGAACAAGAAGTGACGCGCCTCGCCTGCGACGGCCGGAGCAATCAAGAGATCGCGGACGAAGCCGGTTTGAGTTTGCAGATGGTGAAGAAGCATCTTCACGCAATTTTTCGGAAACTTGAAGTGACGAGCCGCAGCCGCTTGATGGCATTGATGGGCTAAACACTGATAATATCAGATGAGCGGGTGAAGGGAATCGAACCCTCGTGTCCAGCTTGGGAAGCTGGCGTTCTGCCATTGAACTACACCCGCGGCGGAGGAATTGCGATTGTCGAGTGGCGATTGTTGATTGGCAAGCGGCAAACTCATTGCCAGGAAATTACGTCGTCAATCGAGTCCCTGGAATTTTTGTCGCCCGTGCCTCCTTTGCCATCCTTGCCTAACGACCACGCGATAGCGCCCGCCTGCACGGCTAACTTACCCGCGGGGTTCTTGCTAGCGCCGGCATTACTCGAATATGGGTTGTCCACGAAGTTATCGTAGTTTGTATCGACGCTAATTAGATACGGCTTGCCCCATGGATCGTAGTATTGGCCGTCACTGGTTTTTATTCCGCCGCGCGGATTCGTTTGGTCTTTTGCATCCGGAGGACTCAAGAAAACAATCTCCTTCGGATTTTCGAGCGCCCTTACATTTCGAAGCTCATTCAAGAGCTTATCATTTGTTGTCCCAGCACCGTAGCTGGTATCGGCCGGTGGCGTTGGCGTCAACGGATACTTTCCGTACTCGGTGTAGAACGCATTCACTGCGGTCACGATTTGCATCAGATCATTCTTGGCCTGGGTTTTCTTCGCCTGGTTTTGCACGCCTTGGAAGACCGGGAAGGCCAGGCCCATCAGGATTGCAATGATCCCGATAACGACAAGGAGCTCGATCAAGGTGAATGCGCGAGAGCGAAGGTCGAATCTCGAGCAGCTTAATTTTCTCATTTCCATTTCTGCATCTGCTCGGGAAAAGGGCACTGCGCGCAATCGGAATTATCCTGCAGACAAAAATCTTCGTAAATCTGCAGCAATCCTTGCTGCTGCGCGATGCTTTTTGTGAACTGGGGCAGTCGCGGGTCGCTCCCGAAAAGTCTGGTCGCGGCCGTTTTGAGCCGGCGGTTGGAAAGGCGCGCGGGCAGTCTTTCGTACGAGTCCCAAACATCACCACCTTCCGTGAGGAAAAACGGGAGAAGAACATTCGCGAGGATTTCGGCGATGCGCGATTCGCCCACCAGCGCCATTTCTGCGGGCGCGGCCGGAGCCGCAAGGGTGTAGTGCCGGTTCCAAAAAGGATGGCGAAGCGCCAGAAAAAAACGTTCCACTCGCGCCGCATCTTTTCTCGCCAGCAATTTCATGAAAGCTGGCCAGGCAGCGGCGATCGCGGCCAGCGCGCCGAGGCGGCGTTGCGGATGGTTAAGCGGGCGCGTGCCGCTGATGCGCCACAGCCTGGAGGGCAATGTCAGTCTTTGCATTTCGTCGCGATGCGGCCACCAGCGGTCCCAAAGTGTTCGCACATAAGCGCGGGTCTCCTGTGGGTAAACGCCCAGATCGGGCGCTGCAAGAAAACCGCCGGCACCGAATAACAGCGCTTCGATGTTTTCGTTTTTCCTGCGCAAAAGACCAAGCGGCACTCGCTGCGCGAGAACGGTGAAGGCCAGCTTGTTTTGTTTGTAACCAAGCGCCGCCGCCAGCTCCTGGAAGAGCGCCTCGTCCCGTCCATGATTTTCGAGAATATTTTTCAGGCGCGCCGCTTTGCGTTGCAGCCGAAATTGGGAGGCGGCCGCGAGAATGCTCCCGATCCGCTCCGCCGGCAAATCTTTTAACGGCGCCTGACAACGCCCTGGACGCGCGAGCGGCAAGTTGGCCGAGAAGCGATCCGGCAGGATCGCGGGATCGACGCGCACTTGCGGCACGTTCCGATTCGACCTCGTGCGGGTGAAAAAAACGCGATCGCTTTGTTGAACGAAGACATGGAGGATGGCGTCGTCGAACGCGGGATTAGTGGCGTGGCCGTGGGTCTCCCAATTTCGATCGGCCAGATCGAACTCGATCGTGCCGCGGATCGCTTTACCGGCATTGAGCCGAATAGCCGCGTCGGAAAAATCCGGACCAGCCGCGCGATTCCAGGTGCCGAATTGGACAATCTCGACGTCGTCACCCGCGACGGCGCGAAAGCGTTTTCCGAAATCGCCGGCAAACCAGCGCGCTTGCAATTCCAATTCGCCCGGCGTCCGCTGCGCAGAAAGGGCGCGTTCGTGGATGCGGGGGAAATCGCGGAGCCCCGCATAATTCTTAGCCAGCTGCATGAGGCGGCGTCTCCAAAATGGAAACTAGACGTGCGCGACTGGTTCGGGCGCAAACACCGGGGCGGCTGGACGCGGCGCGGCTAATTGTCGCCGCAAATATTCAGCCACTTGCTCGACCAGCGCGGCGCGTGAACGCGGGAAGAGAAAAGAATATTTCGGGCCGTGACCGGCGGTCGGAAATATAACCAGATTCTCGGAGAGAAATTGCGGCTCGCGCGCCACAGTCGCATTCTCCAGGTCGATGGTCTGACAAAATCCGCGTCCGGTTTTTTTCGCGACGAAAACAATTTTGCGCGGCTCTTCATTCGTGGCGACGAGCGCGCCAAAAAGATTCGCAGGAATTCGGCGGCCGCGGCCGCTGATGCAGGGCGCCGCCCAGGCGATCGTTTCTCCGAGTATGTTTTGTTTGCTGAAAATCGTCGCGAGCCGGGAGGGCAGCGCGATCGGCAGAGTGGAGGATCCGCCTACCTCGGCGGGCCCGTTCAACTTGGAGAGCGCGAGATAAATCTTGGCTTTCGTCGCGCGCAAGACTTTCGGTGCGAAATAAAGGAAAGCGGCGAGGACGAGCGCGAAAATTCCCAAGGCCAGGATCGGATTGTAATGAATGAGCGCGAGTCCGCCGACGACGGTGATGTCCTCGATGACGCTCAGTGCAATGTTGGAGAACGGTTCGGGCGAGCCGTTCGCGATCAGTCGCGATGACGCCTTGGCCGTGTGAGTGACGAGGCTGGTGCTGCCGGCGAGGAGCAGAACGAGAAAATCGAAAGTCGGAGTGTGATGGCCGAAGACCTGGATGGCGAGAAGCGCGCCGCCGATCGGACGGATGACGGTGTGAACCGCGTCCCAGGCGGAATCGACCCACGGGATTTTGTCGGCGAAAAATTCCAGGAAATAAAGCAGCCCCGCGATCACGATGATCCAGGGATTGGCGAAGATTTCGAGCGATTGATAATTTGGCGAGAGCACGATCCAATGCTGATTAATGGCCAACCCGGTGAGGAAGACGGTCAGGTAAAGATTAATTCCGGCGAGACAGGCGAGGCCGAGCGCGACGCTCAGGAGATTGAATCTTTCCACGGCGGAAATATCTGACGCGCTCCGCGATTGTCACGGAATTTTGAGATTCGGGCCCGATTTGGGTCGTGCGTTTGATTTGGAACACAAGCGAAGCGCTTGTGCTATTTTCCCAGCCATGCTCGACATCCGCCTCATTCGCGAACAGGCCGACTTTGTGAAGGCACGGCTCGCGACTCGCGGCGGCGAAGAAGATATCGGGAAAATCGATGAAGTGCTGCGAGTGGATGCGGAACGTCGCCGGGCTGAGACTGCGTTGCAGCAACTCAACGCCGACCGGAAAAAACTCAGCAAGGAAATCGGAGGCAAACGGGCGCGGGGCGAGGCGTCGGAAGAAATTGAGACACGGGTCCGAGAAATCGGCGATCAGATTGCGCTCCTGAACGAGCAAACGACAGCGGCCGATTCGGAGCAACAGGAGTTGCTGCTCTCCATCCCGAATTTGCCGCACGCAAACGCGCCTCTCGGCAAAGCGGCAAATGATAATCCGCTGGTGCGCAGCTGGGGAGAAAAGCCATCGCTGCCTGCGCCAGTTTTAGATCACATGGCGCTCGGAACTCAGCTGCAACTTTTTGACCTGGAACGCGCGGCGAAGCTGAGCGGCAGCGGCTTCATTTGCTTCACCGGCGCGGGCGCGCGATTGGAGCGGGCGCTGATCAACTTCATGCTCGACCTGCACACGCGCGAGCATGGTTACGCCGAAATGAGTCCGCCGTTTCTCGTCCGGCGCGAGTGCATGATCGGGACGACGCAGCTGCCGAAATTCGAATCAGACATGTATGGTCTTGAAGAGAATCAGCTTTTTCTCGCGCCGACCGCAGAGGTGCCGGTGACGAATTTTCACCGCGAGGAAATTTTGCCAGCGAGCCAGCTCCCAAAAAAATTCGTAGCCTACACGCCCTGTTTTCGCCGTGAAGCAGGCTCGGCCGGCCGGGAAACCCGCGGGATCATTCGGGTTCATCAATTCGACAAAGTGGAGCTGGTGAAAATCACCACGCCGGAAAATTCCTACGCTGAGCATGAATCGCTGACGGCGGACGCGGAGCGGGTCCTGCAATTGCTCGGGTTGCATTACCGCGTAATCGAGCTTTGCACCGGCGATCTCGGTTTTGGTTCTGCAAAAACTTACGACATCGAGGTCTGGTCGCCCGGGCAAAATTCTTATCTCGAGGTGTCGAGCTGTTCGAACTTCGAAGATTTCCAGGCGCGCCGGATGAATCTGCGCTTCAAGGATGCGGACGGAAAAAATCGCTTTTGCCATACACTGAACGGATCGGGGCTGGCGCTGCCGCGACTGTTCGCGGCCTTGATCGAGACGTATCAGCAGCCGGACGGCTCGGTGCGGATTCCAGAAAAGCTGCAGCCTTATTTCGGGAGCGAGAAAATTAAATAGATTACGGAGCGCGTTCTTCGCCTGCGAAAAGATCGAGCTGACCGGGATCGGGCGACGCGGTTTCGGCGGGTGAGGGGAGCGGAAGCTCAAAACCGAGACGCTGCGCCAAACGTTGACAAGTCGCTGGCGCGAAACCTTCGAAATGATTGTTCACGAAGCTCCACACATTCCTCACCTCGGGAAGATGGCGCTCGATCTTTAGCGCCCAGCTCTCCAGCGCAGCCTCGCGTTTCCAAAGCAATTTTCCGTAGCTGTGCAAATGCTGACCATCGTGGTCGTATTTAGTTTTGTAATCGCCGAGAAGGCGCAGATAAAGAAAGTCGGTCGTGCGCGGGAGGAATTCGAAGGGCGCGAGGTTGCGTTCGTTCAGCGGGCTGGTGTCGGCCCAGACCCAGCAGATACGATGCTTTTCCAGGAGCCGGATGACTTGCGGGCGATGCCAGCCGGGATGGCGGAACTCGATCGCGAAGCGGTAATCGCGCGGAAGTTGTTCGAGAAACGGTCGCAACGCCTGGCGTCCGTCCTTGGGCGTGAACGAGGGCGGCAATTGGATCAGAATGACTTGAAGTTTCGGCGCGAGCGGTTCGAGTGCGCGCAGGAACGAAGTGAGATCCGCGCTGCAATCGCGCAACCGGCAGGCGTGCGTGATCTCGCGCGGCATTTTGCAGGCGAAACGGAATGCAGCCGGCGTGTGGTCCACCCAGCGGCGCACCGCCGGCTCCGCCGGCAGGTTGTAAAAAGTCGAATCGATTTCGACGGCGGGAAAATAATGGGAATAGAATTCCAGCCAGCGCGCCGCTGGTAATTCCGCCGGATAAAAGACGCCGCGCCATTCCTCGAAGCTCCAGGCGCAGGCGCCAACCCGGATTTTTTGTTGGGCAGTTAAATTCAAATCGTCTTCGCAAGATAATCGCAGCCTGTCATGAGAAAAGCTGGCTCGCGATCTTCCGTGCGATGATTTGCGCGCGCTGATTTGTTTGCCCGGCCCAACTTGACGGCACTGGTAAGGTTAACTACCCTGCGGACGCGATGAAATATTCCTTTCGCATCCTTTTTTTGCTGGCACTGACTTGGTCCGTTTTACCCAAGCCCGTCTTTGGCGCGGTCGTCTTCCGTCCTGGGGAAAAAGCGAAGTACGAAGCGCCGGGCGATGAGGAAATAAGCGGCAGCGCGCAAGAGCTTTTCAACGTGGCGCAGGCGGCGGAAAACAAGGGCGATTTCAAGCGTGCGATCAAGGCCTACCGGGCGCTGCTGCGGCGTCACCCTAAAGACATGCTGGCGGCGGGGGCGGCTTTTCGATGGGCGCAATTGGAGGAGC
>DASXNS010000282.1:0-15663 GCA_036494865.1 Chthoniobacterales bacterium
CCGCAATAATCGCTTATCGCTTCAAGGTCGTGATAATTTTTCTGAGTCAGAAGTCGCACGAGATTTTCCGCCTGCCCGACGCCGATTTCGAGCGCGATCATTCCGCCTGGTGAAAGATGCGCGGGCGCCGCGCAAATCAGTTCGCGAATCAATTCATCGCCGCGCGCTCCGCCAAAAATTGCGACCTCCGGATCGCGCAGCACTTCTCGGGAAAGGGTCGCGCGATCTGCAGTTGAGACGTAGGGAAGATTTGCCGCGATAAGATCAAACGTTCCGTCGATTTCGTTGAGCAAATGGCGCTTGGCGAAACGCACCCGGTCTCGCAAATCAAAGCGGGCAGCATTTTCCCGCGCGAGGGCGAGCGCATCCTCGGAAATATCGACCCCGTGGACTTCAGCCTCAGGAAATCGCGTGGCGAGGGTGAGCGCGATAACACCGCTGCCCGTGCCAACATCGAGCATCCTGGATTTTGGATTTTGCAATTTGGTTTTCAGCAGCTCGGCTAGTTGTTCCGTTTCCGGTCGGGGAGTGAGCGCACGCCGGTCACAGAGAAAAACGCGGCCGCAAAATTCCACCGTGCCGAGCAGATGTTGCAACGGCTCGCCCTGGGCGCGTCGCCTAACGAGTTGTCGAAGCGGCTCGAGTTCGCTTTCCGCCAGAGCCCGCTCGAACTCCAGATAAAGCTCGATCCGTTTCCGCTCGAGGATGTGCGCGAGCAAATGTTCGGCATTCAAACGCGGGCTCTCAATGTTTCGCTTCTTGAAATAAGCGGTCGTCGATTGCAAGACTTCGAGCACAGTCATCGAGACGTCGTAATGGGAAGATCCCCCCTTAGCGCGATTTCGATTTCAGGCGGTGAGCGCCGAATCCTGCAATCGCTCCTCCAGGTCCGCGGCCTGGAGCGATTGGATCATTTCCTTCAAGTCGCCTTCCATGACGCGATCGAGATTGTAGAGGGTGAGACCGATCCGGTGATCGGTGATTCGGTTCTGCGGAAAATTGTAGGTGCGAATTTTTTCCTCGCGGCCGCCGGAACCGATTTGGTTTTTTCGATGGGCGGAATATTTCGCCTCTTCTTCGCGCTGTTTTTCTTCAAGCAACCGCGCCCGCATGATGTTGAGCGCCTTTTCTTTGTTCTTTTGCTGGCTGCGACCGTCCTGGCAACGCACAATCCGGCCGGTTGGAATATGAAGCACCTGCACGGCGGAATCGGTCGTATTCACCCCTTGGCCGCCGGGACCGCCGGAGCGGCAAACTTCGATCCGCAAATCCTCCGGTTTTAATTCCAGATCGATCTCCTCGGCTTCCGGCAGCACCGCCACCGTAGCGGTGGAAGTGTGGATGCGGCCCTGCGCTTCGGTCGCGGGCACGCGCTGCACCCGATGCACTCCGCTTTCAAAACGAAGCTGACGAAAAACATTTTCGCCCGAAACTTTGAAGATCGCCTCCTTCAATCCGCCGAGCTCGGATGGACTTGATTCCAAATCTTCGATCTTGAGTCCGGTTGCGTCGGCATAGCGGTTATACATCCGGTAAAGATCGGCGGCGAAAATCGCCGCTTCGCTTCCTCCCGTCCCCGCGCGGATTTCCACGATCGCATCGCGATTTTCATTTTCGTCGGGGGGCAAGAGCGCGATTTGAAATTCGCGCTCGAGATCCGCGACCCGCTTTTGCAAATCGGGGATTTCATCGTCCGCCATCGCCGCGATCTCGACGTCATTCGACGCGGCCAGCTCGCGATTTTCGTCCAATTGCCGGCGCGCCGTTTCCAGTTCCTCCCAGCGCGCGAGCAGCTGCTTCACGGCCGAATGTTCCCGCATGATTTCACTGGCGCGCTTCCGATTTTCAAAAAGATCCGGGCCGGCGATCTCGCGTCCGAGTTCGTCGAAACGTTCGCGCTTGCGTTCGATCAGGGAATTGAAGTCCATAAACAAAAACGGCGATTGCACGCGTTGAGCGCAATCACCGTTCCGAAAGTTCAGCCCTAAGCTTTTTGGGCGGCGCCGGCGCGAGTGGCTTTGGTGCTGCCGTAGCGGCGCGCGAATTTCTCCACTCTACCGGCGGTATCGACAAATTTTTGTTCGCCGGTGAAAAACGGATGACAGGCCGCGCAGATGCCGATTTTAATGTCCCGCTTGGTCGAGCGGGTGTGATAGACAGCACCGCACGCGCAAGAGATATCGGTCTCGAAATAATCAGGATGAATGTCCGGTTTCATGTTGGGAAACGAAGAAAGAATTTAGCCGCGCTCACGGGCGCACGCAAGAAATGAAATCCGATGGTATCCAAGTTTGCGGTTAAAGGCATAGGAAAGGTCCACTTCGCTCCGCTCAGTGCGGGCCGCTCTCTTGTTGTCTGCGCAAGTCGGGATGACAGAGTACTCCTTAGAGCAAATTGATGCACAACCGATCCGATCGTTCCGATTGTTTGCTGAAGGAGTGGAAAAAAACGCTGCGGCCCGCGCACGACTCGCCCGCAATCTTCGATACGAAAGGGAAAACGCTGCGAACGTTCACGCAGATCGAAGAGGAGGCGCGCGATTTCGAGCGGAATTTGTTTCGCGAATTGCAAGAAGGCGATGTGATCGCGATTCAGATTGGAAATCATCCGGCGTGGCCGGCGCTGCTTCTCGCCTCCTTGCGCCGAGGTTTGGTTGCCCTGCCGTTGGAGCGAATGATGGTCGAACGCGAGCGCGATGCGGCGCTGCGGATTTGCTCCGCGGCGGCAATCGTAACTGACGAAAATGAGCGGATCGCTCTAAAAACTCTGGCGCACGAACCCGTCCCGTGGACGACGGTCCCGTCGCTTTTGAAACTCACCTCCGGGACGACCGCCGCGCCGCGGGCGATTCGTTTTCGGAGCGAGCAACTTCTGACCGACTGCGTCCAAATTTGCGAGACGATGGGAATCACCGACGGCGATCTGAATTTCGGCGTCATTCCGCTTTCGCATTCCTACGGCTTCAGCAATTTGCTCACACCGCTGTTGCTGCGCGGAGTGGCGATAGTCCTGAGCCGCGATCGCATCCCCCGCGCATTGCTGGATGACCTCGCCCGCACCGGCGCGACCGTCTTTCCGGGAATGCCGGTTTTTTTCCAGGCATTTTCCGAAATGAGAAATGTGCCGCCGCTGCCGCGATTGAGGCTTTGCATTTCCGCAGGCGCGCCGCTGCCTCTCGAAGTCGCGAAGAATTTTCGCGATAAATTCAAGCAGGCGATCCATTCCTTTTACGGTTCGTCGGAATGCGGCGGAATTTGTTACGATCGCGAAGCGGCCTTGCTCGAGGCTGGTTTCGTAGGCGAACCGCTCCGCGGGCTGAAGCTGGAATTACTCGCGCGCGATCAGCCCGCGACGCAGGTGCGCGTCCATAGCGGCGCGGCGGGCGACGGTTATTTTCCCGAGCCCGAAAAGGAAAAACTCGGAGCCGGCAGTTTCGTTCCGGACGATTTACTCACGGCGAGCGCCGATGGCTTCCGGATTGTCGGCCGAATTTCCGATCTAATAAATGTGGCCGGGAAAAAAGTGAACCCGGCGGAAGTTGAAGCGGAACTCTTGCAATTTTCAGGCGTGCGCGCGGCGGTGGTTTTTGGCCGTGAATCCTCACTGCGCAATGAAGAAGTCTCAGCTTGCGTCGTTGCGGAAGAGCGGGTGCGCGAAACGGAGCTACTGGGATTTTGCCGCGATCGTCTGAGCGGCTGGCAGGTGCCGAAGCGGATTTTTTTTGTCGAGGAAATTCCGGTGAATGAGAGAGGCAAAGTGAATCGGCGCGAGCTGGCGGCGAAGTTCCGCGGGTGATTTGATACAACAATAGAGACACTCAGTTCTGTGCTTGATTCCGAACTAACGGAAAGAAGCTCAACCTATGCGAAATATTTTATTCCTCATTCTCGGCACGATCGTGCTGCTTGCGGCCTTCACCGGCTGCAGCACAACCGTGAAAACGGATAATGGCCACGCGGTCTCAGCCGGCATTCACACGGGTTAGGTGGGCGGTTTGGGCTCGTTCTTCGCGCGATTGCAGCGCGACATAAAATCCTTTTCATTTGTGCGGAAGAAGGCATTTCTAGATCGGGACAAAGCGCCGAGCTCGGATTCTTTCGGGGCGCGCTGGTCCTGAATCGTGATGGAAAACAGGTATCGCATTCCTTCTCAAAATGGCGGCCGCGTTCTGGTGCTCGAGCCGGAAGAGACTGTTGCCGCCAAGATTTTAAGTGCGCTGCAAGAGGCGGCGCCAGAGGCGAAAGTCGATCTCGCACGGAACCTGGAAGAGGCGCAGCGCCTGGTGGTGAACGCGCGGCCGGATCTTTTCGTTCTCGACGTCGATGCCGTGCCTGATCTGGGAAAGGAATTTCTCTTTGATCTGCGCACGAGCCATCCGAAGGCGCGCGCGATCGTTTTGACGGGCGTTCATCTCGCGGCCTATCGCGAACAGGCGGCGGGCCTGGGCGCAATTCACTTTCTCGAAAAACCATTTCCCCACGGCGACTTCGTCGATCTGGTGCAGGCGCTTCTTTCGCCTTCGAGCGAACCCGAGAGCGAAAAATTTCAAGGAACCCTGAGCGATCTTCATCTCTCCGACATTATTCAACTCAAGTGCCTGAGCGGGTCTTCGGCGGCCCTGGAGTTCACTGGCCCTCGAGGAGAAAAAGCGCGTGTTTATTTAGAGCGCGGCCAGGTGCGCCACGCAACCGCGCCGGGCAAGGAAGGCGTCGCCGCCTTCAACGAGATCGTGAATTGGAAAGGCGGCCAAATTTCGGAGGTCTCGGGCGCGGGGCAGCCGGCGCGGACGATCGATCTGGACTGGCAAATCCTTTTGATGGAAGCAGTCCGTGAAATGGATGAAACCCGCGGGAAGCAATCCAGCGCGGCAACCCATGGGAGCGGCGGACGGAAAATACTGGTGATCGACGATAGCTTAATGCTGCTCACTTTCGTGAAGGAAATTTTATCCGAAGCGAACTATCGCGTTACGACCGCGCCGACCGCTGAGGAGGGAATCGCCTCCGCCTCAAATGATGTGCCGGAATTGATCCTGCTCGATTACGTGCTCCCGGATATGAAAGGCGATGAGGTTTGCCAACGCTTGTCCGAGAATCCGGCGACGGCGAAAGTGCCGATCGTTTACATGTCGGGTTTCGGCACGGATTTGAAGACGAATCAAATAACGGATTCTAACGTAATAGGATCATTGAATAAACCGTTCACTTCTGATCTGTTACTAGAAACCGTGCAAGATTACATGCCCAAGGAACCGAACGAACCAGAAAGCAATCCTGTGGAACCCGAAGAACCTTCGCCTGCAATTGAACCGGCCTGGCTTGAGCCGGAGGGCGCCGAAGCAGCCGAGTCGCCCGAGCCCGTCACTTCGCGCGCCGAGGAAAATAACGAAATCGCAGCGGGCGCTGGTGCGGCCGGTGATGCCTGGTGGAGTGCGCCGGTCTCGTCCTCCTCCTGGCCGGAGGCAGCAACTGCGCCCTTCACTCCCGAGTCGAATTTTCAGCCGGCGGGAAGCGCCGCAGAAGAGGAAGCGCTGCCGGTCGAAGGCCCGTTTTTCTCCGGAGACACCAGCTTTTTTTCGCTCAATGCGGCGTTGCAAACAATTGGGAAACAAAAACTGACCGGCATCTTGCGCTCGTTCTCGAACCGTGAGGAGATCGAGCTGCTGGCGGAAAACGGCGAGATCAAACTCGTGACCAGTCGCGATCCGGAACTCTATTGTCCCGAGGCGCCGATCACGATCGTGAACGTGGACGCGGAGCAAACCGCCCGGGCGCGCTCTGAGCAGCGCGAGACCGGCTGTCCATTTTTTCTCACCCTCGCGGAGCAGGGTCTGATTTTGCAAGAACCGGCACTTCAGCTGGTGGATCATTACGGGCAAAAACTTTTTGCGCGGCTCTGGACGGCGCGCCGGGTGCGTTTCCTCTTTCAGCAAGAGACATCGCTGCCCGATTACGCCCGCGATGTTCCCGCTGAAGCGGACATAGATTACTGGGAGCTGACGACCCTGCGCTGCATTCAATTTCAGGAACTGGTCGAAACTCCGGAGACTGAGGGCGGCAGCATTCCCGCCTATACCCGCGATGGTTACGAGCGCGTTCAGAATTTGCGGCTGACGGTGGCGGAAGCGCAGTTTGCCTCCCAGTTCAACGGCGCGCGCTCGATCGCCCAGATCGCAAAAAATCTCCGGCTCGATTTTAAATTCGCGCGGCTGACTCTGTTCCGCTTTCTCGCCCTCGAAATCGTCGAGTGCTGGCCAGCCTCGGCCGCGGCCGGCAAACAGGAGCGGCGCGGCTTTTTTCAACGGCTCGGATTTGGCGATTAGCGTGGCCGCAGCATAGTGAGAGATGCCATCGAAAGCGGAATCTTCGACGCCGGAAGAATCGTCGAACATTGTTGTTCTCCCTCCGCCGACTGAAAACACTTCGGGCTCGCGTTTTTCCGCGCCGGAAAATTTCATCAATCGCGAGTTAAGCTGGCTCGAGTTCAACCGGCGCGTTCTCGAGGAAGCGCAGGATCCAACCCAGCCGCTAATCGAGCGGGTAAAATTCCTGACGATTTTCAGTTCGAACCTGGACGAGTTTTTCGAAATCCGGGTCGCCGGAATCAAGCAACAGATCGAAAGCGAAACGAGCGATGTCGGGCCTGATGGATTGAGCCCCACCGAAACTTTCAATGCAATCCAGCGCACCGCGCGGGAAATGGTCGCAACCGAATATGCGCTTTGGAAGGAAGACCTGGCCCCGTCACTGGCGAAAAACGGCATCCGGGTCTACGAGGTCGCTGACCTCAACGCAAAACGCAGCGCATGGGCGCGCCGTTATTTCCAGGAGGAAGTTTTTCCGATGCTCACGCCGCTAGCGGTGGATGCGAGTCATCCTTTTCCGCAGCTGTTGAACAAGAGCCACAATCTGCTCGTGCGCGCCCGGAGCGAGCGTGGCGGCGAATTGCTTCACGCCATCGTCCAGGTTCCGCGCGTTTTGCCGCGCCTGATCCTCCTTCCTCGCGGCAAGGGCGAAGACGAACCCTGGGATTACATCTATCTCTCCTCGCTGATCAAACAGCACATCGCCACGCTTTTCCCCGGCTTGCTTCTCGACGGCGTGCACGCTTTTCGCGTCACCCGAAATAGCGACCTCTATATAGATGAGGAGGAAGCGGACAATCTTTTGCGCAGCATCGAGCAGGAATTGCGGCGTTCCAGCCGCGGCAACGCCGTTCGCCTGGAAGTGGCGGCCGATTGCCCGAAAGATTTTCGCGAGCTTCTCCTCGAATTTTTTGATCTGGGTGAAATGGACTTATACCGGCTGGATGGTCCGCTTTCGATGACGCATCTCGCGCCGCTGGTCGCGAACGATGCCTTCGCGAAACTGAAAGACCGCGTCTTCCAACCGGCGCGCGATCCCGCCCTGCCGCCGCACGCAAATCTTTTTGAGGTCATGCGCAAACAGGACGTTCTTCTTCATCATCCTTACGAGAGCTTCGATCCGATCGTGGAATTGATCGAGAACGCCGCGGCCGATCCGCAGGTCCTCGCGATCAAGATCACACTTTACCGCACCAGCGGCGATTCGCCGATCGTCGAAGCGCTCATGCAGGCAGCAAGCGCGGGCAAGCAAGTGACCGCGCTGGTCGAGCTTCGCGCTCGCTTCGACGAAGCTGCCAACATCCAGTGGGCTCGGCGGCTGGAGGAAGCGGGCGCGCACGTTGTCTATGGCGTGGTCGGTTTGAAAACGCACTGCAAAGCGCTGCTCATCGTCCGGCGCGATGCGGACCGGCTGCGGCAATACGTCCATCTCGGCACGGGCAATTATCATCCACGCACCGCCCGCTCCTACACCGATTTTAGTTTGCTCACGACCAATCCCAAGATCACTGAGGAAGTCGCGATCGTTTTTAACACCCTGACCGGCCTCGCCAGTTACCCCGGCCTCGAGAAATTATTGGTCGCGCCTTTCGACCTGAGCAAACGCGTTATCGGAATGATCGAACGCGAACGCGATCACGCCCTGGCTGGGCGACCCGGGCGCATCATCGTGAAACTCAATTCGCTGGTGGATCAGCAGATCATCGAAAAACTTTACGAAGCTTCCTGCGCCGGCGTGAAAATCGATCTGATCGTGCGCGGCATTTGTTGTCTGCGCCCGGGCATCGCGGGCTTGAGCGAAAACATCCGCGTGATCAGCATCGTGGGGCGTTTTCTCGAGCACAGCCGCATTTATTATTTCGAAAATGATGGAAGCCCGGAAGTGTTTCTGGCCAGCGCCGATTGGATGCCGCGTAATTTTGTCCGGCGGGTGGAGATCGCTTTTCCGATCGAGGACCCGTTTCTGCGCGATGAAATAATTCACGAAGTCTTGCCCCGTTTTCTCAACGACCACATCAAAGCGCGCGAGTTGCAAGCGGACGGCACCTATCTTCGCCTGAAACCGGACGAGGGTGAGCCGCGTTCGCAAGCGCAGCTTCATTTCCGGGAACGGTCGCGCGGGCAGGCGCGTAAGCTCGCCGAGTCTCAGACCGCGCCGATGATCAAGCTCACGCCCATCACCATTGCCCGGAAAGAGTCGCAGTGAAAAAGATTCTGGTGGTCGATATCGGCGGCACTCACGTGAAGCTGATGATCTCACGGCGCGAGAAACGCAAATTCGACTCGGGTTTAAAGCTTTCGCCCAAGCAACTAGTCGCTCAAATCGAGAAAACCGCCGAAGGCTGGAGTTACGATGCAGTTTCGATCGGCTTTCCCGCCCCCGTCAAGAAAGGAAAGATCGTCAAGGATCCGAAGCATCTCGCGAAAGGATGGGTAGGCTGGAACTTTAACAAGTCGTTAGGTAAACCTACTCGGGTTATTAACGATGCGGCTATGCAGGCATTGGGAAGCTATCGCGGTGGCCGGATGCTTTTCCTGGGACTCGGGACCGGCCTTGGCTCTGCTTTGGCTTGGCCAAGAAATCTTCTCCCTCTGGAGTTAGGCGACCTGCCTTATAACGATGGCATCATCGAGGATGTCCTCGGCAAACCTGGCCTGGCCAAGCTTGGGAAAAAAGAATGGTCGCGCCAGGTTCTTTATTGCATCGCCCAGCTCAAGCTATCCTTTATTGCCGACTACATTGTGCTAGGAGGCGGAAATGCCAAGCAGTTCGCTTCTTTACCCGAGGGTGTCGAGCTAGGTCACAATCGCAACGCCTACCTGGGTGGTTGTCGCATGTGGGAAAAGGATGTCCGTTCCAAAGAGCCTAAGTGGAAGATTATCTAGCGCACCTCAGCGTCCCACTATGACTAAGCGCTGTAAAACGTGCAAGGAAGAGGTAGACGGCACGGCAACCAGATGCAGTCGCCGGTCGCAGAGTTACTATCACGGATTTCGATCCTGAGTAAGTTTGGTAGCTGGCGATGCGGTTGTAGCTTCCTTCTTAGCCCAAACGCATTTGTTGAGCCGTTAGCATGAAACGTTATCTGCCCTTTCTGATCATCTCCGCTGTTCTGATCTTAGCGCTCGGCAGCGGCGCTTTGTTCTACCGTTACCGAAGCCAGCCGCCGCCCAGACCCGCCTACGGCAAAGCGGGCGCAGAACCGCCGCATCTGCGCGGTTCTCCACGAGCGTCTGTCATCCTGGAGGAATTCGGCGACTTCCAATGCTTCCCTTGTTCCGTTCTCTGGACGACATTAAAAAAAGTGGAGCCCGATTATGGCAAACGGCTCGCCGTTATTTTCCGCGAGCATCCGCTTCCCATGCATCCTTACGCGCTCGATGCCGCCCGCGCCGCGGAAGCTGCCGGCTTACAAGGTCGTTTCTGGGAGATGTACGATTTGCTTTATCAAAACCATGCTGCTTGGTCCAAAGGACCCTTTGTCCGTCCTTCTTTTCGACAATACGCCGCCACTCTTGGGCTCGATCTCGCTCGCTTCGATAGCGACATGGATGGCAGCGAAGTGACGAAACGCATTGCTGCCGACCAAGTGCGTGGCGATTCGCTCGGCGTGGACCGCACCCCGATCATCTTCCTCAACGGCGAGCGCCTCGCTGCTAATGCGCGCTCGGTTGATGGCTTGCACGCTGCGATCGATGCCGCGCTTAAACCAAAGCCTCGCTCCCCAACACCGGGAAAATCGCCTTGAAACATTTCCGCAACGAATCTTCCGCGACCTCACCGGGTAGCGCGCAACGCATCCTCTGCGCTATCGCCGCGTTCATCGCCATCCTGGGATTGGCGGATTCCATTTACTTAACCGTCGAGCATTTGACCGGAGAAACAGTTACCTGCATCGCCTCGATCGGCTGTCAGGATGTGTTAGGCAGCGCCTACGCCACCGTCGGGAAAGTCCCACTGGCAGCTATCGGCGCGCTGGGTTACTTCATCGCTTTCAGCGCAGCTACCCTTGCCGCTTTTGGCTCCGCCCACGCTAAAACCTTTCTAGTTCTCGTCGTAGGAGTCATGCTAGCTGTCACCCTTTGGCTGCTTTATCTCCAGGCCTTTGTCCTTCACGCCTTCTGCGATTACTGCCTGCTCTCAGCCGCGTTCGTCAGCATCCTTTCCGGGATTGTCGTTATCCTTTTCTGGCGAAGAGCCAGCAGTTAGATTAATCGCGTGAAGCTATTCTTCTTTCGCCACGGTAAGGCCGATTGGCCAAACTGGAATCAGCCGGACGACGACCGACCGCTCACTGCCGACGGGAAAAAACAAGTCGCCACGGTCGCGCGGCTCCTGTCACGGCTCGCTATTGCGCCCGTCATCTTCACCAGTCCACTCCCGCGCGCGCAACAAACCGCCGAGATTGCCGCCAAGCATCTGAAGAGCGAATTGCGGATCGATCCGCTCCTCCGCCCCGGCTTCAATGCCCACCGGCTCGCGAAACTCATCCACAATTTCTCCGGCGACAGCCTCATGGTTGTCGGACACGAGCCCGATTTCACCCGCACAATTTCCCAGCTCACCGGCGGGGCGACGAAGCTTCCCAAAGCCGGCGTCGCCCTCGTGCAATTGGACGCGACCTCGATGACCGGCGAACTGCGCTGGCTCGTCCCGCCCAAATTCGCCGCATAGTCTCTTTAACTTCTGCCATTGGACGCTGGGCGTTCCTCGTTGGACTTTTCCCCCTCCTCTCATCATGAAGCCCAACCCATCATTTTCCCTCCCCCGCCTCATCGCGCTTCTCCTCTCCGTTCTGCCATCGACTCTCCTCGGCGAACCACCCACCCGCCATGTTGTCGTCGTGGTGTGGGACGGCATGCGGCCTGATTTCGTGAGCGAAGGCGCGACGCCCGCTCTTTGGAAACTCGCCCACGAAGGCGTTTTCTTTCGCCGTCATCATTCCGTTTATCCTACCGCGACAAACGTGAACGGCGCTGTGATCGCGACCGGCGTCTATCCCGGCCGAAGCGGCTTGCTCGCCAACCGCGAGTACCGCCGGCGAGTGAATCCGCGCGGCCCTTTTGAAAATGCCGCCCCCGCCGCGATCGAGGCGGGCGATGAAACCAGCAGCGGTAAATACCTGGCCGCCCCCACCGTCGCCGAGATTATGCGCTCCGCCGGATTGCACGCCGCCATCGCCGGCACGAAATCGGTCGCTCTACTCCACGATCGCCACGCCGAGTGGAGCATTGCTCTTTCCGAAAAGGGATTCGCCATTTTTGCCGCCGAGCCCATGCCGCGCAGGCTGCGCGACGAGATGCAGCAGTCACTCGGCCCCTTTCGCACCGCGCCGGCCGACACCAGCGCTGACCGCGACGCCTACACCACCCGCGCACTCACCGATTTCCTCTGGCGCGACGAGCTGCCCGCCTTTTCGCTCCTCTGGCTGAGCGAGCCCGACCTCACCCAACACGAAACTTCCCCCGGCTCCGAAGCCTCCGTCGCCGCCATCGAGAGTTCCGACCGCAATCTCGCCGCCGTCCTCGACGCACTCGGGAAAAAGAAAATGCGCGAGACGACCGACGTCTTCGTTGTTTCCGATCACGGGTTCTCCACCATCGAGCGCGCCATCGATTTCCCCGCCGCCTTGCGCGCCGCCGGCTTCGACGCCGTCAACGTTTTCCAAGCCGAACCCAAAGCCGGCCAGATCATGGTCGTGGGCAACGCCGGCAGCATCCTCTTTTACATCATCGGGCACGACCGCGAAATCGCCGCCCGCCTCGTCGCCTGGCTCCAGCATTCCGATTTCGCCGGCGTGATATTCTCGCGCGAAAAACTCGAAGGCGCCTTCCCGCTCGAAACCGCCCAGCTCAATAACCCCGAGACTGCCGACGTGGTGGTGGCGTTGCGCTGGAACAAAACCGCGAACCGCTTCGGCGCGTCCGGCAAGATCGCGGCCGATTCCGCCCGTCCCCCCGGCGACGGCAGCCACGCCTCGCTCAGCGAATTCGATGTTCATAACACCTTGATCGCGGCCGGCCCCGATTTCCGCCATGGCGCGACCGACGATCTTCCCACCGGCAACATCGACCTCGCCCCGACTATTCTGCGCATTCTCCATGTCGAGCCGCCGCAGAAACTCGATGGCCGCATTTTATCCGAAGCAATGACCGGGAAACCGCCCGACGCGCGCGTCAGCTCCGAGACAATCGAAGCGACCCGCGAATTTCCCGATGGCCAATGGCGGCAGCATCTGCGCCTCTCCCGGGTAGGCGAAAGCACTTATCTCGACGAAGGCAACGGCGTCTTCTCCCCGAAGCAAAATCCGCCCGAGCCGCCGAGGAATTGATTTCCCTTAATGCGGGTCGCTGCAATCTACGATATTCATGGGAACCTTCCCGCGCTTGAGGTTGTTCTCGAGGAGATCCGGCAGGCGAAGGTAGATCAGGTCATCGTAGGGGGCGATGTGCTGCCGGGGCCGATGCCGCGGGAAACACTAAGGCGGTTGCTGGCTCTCGATGTTCCAGTGCAGTTCATCATGGGCAACGGCGATCGCGACGTGCTAGCGATGAGGAGAGGAACGGAGACAAACCGAGTGCCGGAACAATTTCGAGAGGTGATGCGCTGGAATGCGCGCCAGCTTGAGGATAAAGACGAACAGTGGATAGCTAGCTGGCCGGCCACGCTGCGTGTCGAGATCGATGGGTTAGGCGAAGGTTTGTTTTGCCATGCTACTCCGCGAAACGACACAGAGATATTTACTCGTCTTACTCCCGAAGAAAAGCTCCTGCCAATCTTTGAAGGACTTAGCGTAGCTCTGGTCGTCTGCGGCCATACCCATATGCAGTTTGACCGGAGAGTCGGGAAGGTCCGAGTCGTGAATGCGGGCAGTGTGGGAATGCCCTTTGGAGAACCAGGCGCCTACTGGCTTTTACTTGGACCCAACGTGAAGCTCAAGCATACGCGTTACGATCTCGCGCAGGCGGCTGAGCGTGTTCGGATGACAAGCTATCCACAGGCGAGAGAGTTCGCGGCGCGTAACATTCTGAAGCCTCCGGCCGAGGAACAAATATTGGAAGTTTATGGCCAGGCTGAGCTTAAGTAAGACCTCTCGTTAGGTAGCCCTGTGTGCTAAAGAACGTCTAGCGAAGCGGACGCGCGACTAAGATTCCGGAATCGGTCCGATAGCGACTTAGGTAACTGGAAAGAGTCGCGTCGACCACGACCCGCCCATAGTTTCTCGGCGAAGAGGCATGCATGAAATGGAGCGAACCATCTCCGGCGCGCACGGCCAGTCCTACATGAGAGGTGGAGTAGAGATGGCGCCCATCGCGCGAAATTATTCCGATGATGTCGCCATCGCGCAGTTTTCCCTCGATCGCGGCGACGCGGCCTTTGGGGATTTGGTAAAGCGGGTGGCTGGAAACGCGCGCCTCCATTTGTCCAAGTGGAACAAGCAGCGATCGATTCGCGGCCAGATAACGATAATGACGCCAGCCCACCGTCATCTCGCGCGCGGAGTGCGGCACACTTACTCCGCCGAGACTGCGTGTGAGGTCCTCGACTAGCCCGCGCCGGTCGTTATCCGCTAGCCAGTCCTCGAGATAATGGAGGCGGGAAAGATATTCGCCGGTGCATTGGCCGCCGCGATATCGATCCAGCTCGATGTAATGGAGCAGCCGTTCCGGCGTCCAATTTTCCTGCGGCTCGCCGAGCATGCGCGCGAACGCGAGCGCAGTTTCATAAAAGGTCCAGCAATCCAGCCCGGTGAAATTTACCGAGGGCGCTTCGATCCGGTTATCGATCTCGAGGGTGAAAGATTTGTAACGAGTGCCGACCAGCGCGCGTCCGACGGTAGCGGTCCGTTCGCCGATCGGGAGCGACTTCCAATTTCCTTCCCGGGCGCTGTTCACGAGCCGATCGAAACGGTCGCGACCTTTAAAGACGGTGCCGAAGGGCAGGCGCGATTCCGCCTCCGCGAATTGGAGCGCGGTGCAAAGGAAAAAAATAACCATCAGTCTCCTGAGCACGGGCGCGAATATAAGGTGCAGTCGCATTTCCGCTTCGTATTTTTTGTCAGTGCAGGATTTGTTTCAAACTGAGGAAGAGTCATCCGCGCGGCCGGTTCATGCCGATGCGCCGCTCGCGGCCCGAATGCGTCCGCGCTCCTTAGAGCAATTCGTCGGCCAGGAACACATTCTCGGTCCGGGAAAACTCTTGCGCCGAGCGATCGAGGCGGACCGTTTGCCATCGGTCATTCTCTCCGGCCCGCCCGGCACCGGGAAAACGACGCTGGCCCAAATCATCGCGGACATGACTCAGGCAAAATTCGAGCGGCTCAGCGGAGTGGAAAGTAACGTTGCGGAAATGCGGCGCGTGGTCGCGTCGGCCGCGAACCGGCTCCGCACCTCGGGTCAAAAGACGATCCTGTTCGTGGACGAGATTCATCATTTCAACAAGGCGCAGCAGGACATTCTCTTGCCGGACGTGGAGAGCGGAAATCTACGATTGATCGGGGCGACGACTTACAATCCATTTTTCTATGTCAACAGCGCGCTCGTTTCGCGCTCGCAGGTTTTTCAACTCGAGCCGCTTCGCGTTGAGCAGCTCGAACAGCTCATCGATCGCGCGTTGTTGGACAAGGAGCGCGGTCTCGGAAATTACAAGGTCCAGATTGACGATGACGCGCGCACCCATCTCGCCAAACTCAGCGACGGCGACGCGCGGAAATGTCTGAACGCGCTCGAAGTCGGCGTGCTCACGACGCCGCCCGACAACAAAGGCTTCATTCATTTCACGCTCGCCGTTGCCGAAGACAGCATCCAGCAAAAAGCCATCGTCTACGACAAGAAGGGCGACGCCCACTACGACACCATCAGCGCGTTCATAAAAAGCATGCGCGCCTCCGACGAGAAAGGCGCGATCTACTGGCTCGCGAAAATGCTGCACGCCGGCGAGGATTTCCGTTTCATCGCGCGCCGCATCGTGATTTTCGCGAGCGAAGACGTGGGGCTCGCCGATCCGGAAGCGCTTCCACTCGCGATCGCCACACAGCAGGCCGTCGAATTCGTCGGCCTGCCCGAAGCGCGCATTCCCCTCGCCCACGCCACCGCTTACATGTGTCGCGCGAAAAAAAGCCGCGAATCGTACGAAGCTCTTGGCGCCGCGACAGAAGAAATCGAGAACGAACGGACACAGCGCGTACCCGAAAACCTTAAGAACAAACACTTCCCCCTTAACCCGGAGAGGTGATCTTCGTCGCAAAACTCGCGCCGGACCGATCCCAGACACAGCGCATCGAGCGTTACATGAAAGC
>DASXNS010000283.1:0-1941 GCA_036494865.1 Chthoniobacterales bacterium
CAAAAAAAACGGCGACGATCACTCCGCGGATCGCGCGCAGGTGATCGATCAATCCTTCGTTGTCCTCGGGCTTGACTCGGAGCTGGGCGGCCACTTCCAAGGGGAGGGAAAAGCTCGCGATTTTCCCGCCCGCTTCGAAACGCATCGTGCCGAGCAATTCCCTGAGCAGCTCAGCCCGACGCCGCGGATAATTTTCGTAGAGAAGCTGGCTGACCCGTCCGATCTCGACCCCGAGACGAAGCAACTCCGCTCCGATTTCAAAAGTGCGGGCGGTGGTGTTCGGATATTGGAATGAGCCGGTGTCGGTGGAGATCGCGACGAAAAGATTTTCGGCGACGGCCGGATCCATTGGCAACTTTTCGCTTTGGATCAGCTCGAAAAGAATCTGGCCGGTCGCGGGCGAGATTGGATCGATATAAACCAAATCGCCGTAACGGGGATTGCTCGGATGATGATCGATGTTGATCCACTTCTTTGCGCTCCGAACCGATTCCGCCGCTCGGCCAAGCCGATTCTGCGTTGCCGTGTCCAGGGCAATCGCGACATCGAAATCCTGAGCGGCGGCCGGCTGTATGAGAAGTTCACCGCCCGGTAGAAAATTATATTTTTCCAGCAAGCCGTCTTCGTTCCAGATCGCGACTTCTTTGCCCAATTTTTGCAGCGAAAGCCCGAGCGCCAGCTGGCTGCCGAGCGCGTCGCCATCGGGACGGACGTGACTGAGGACAGCGAAACGTTGTTGTTCGCGCAAGACCGTCCCGATCTGCGCGAAGGTCGATTGCGTAATGCCGCCCGAGCCGGTCATTCCGATTCCGCAGCGGGCGTTTCGATTTGTTGCAGGATCTCGAAAACGCGTGCGCCTCGCTCGATCGAATCATCGAGATGAAAAACCAGATGCGGGGTGTATTTCAAAACGACGCTCTTGGCCAGCGCCGTCTGCAGGGCAATGCGATTCTCCGCGAGCTTTGCCATCGCCGCAGTTTGCGCGTTCTTGCCAAGAACGCTGACGTAGGCATGCGCGTGCTTCAGGTCGGGCGTGACGTCGACCTGGTTCACCGTCACGAGCGCGCCGTCAAAAGTGATGTCGCGAGTTATGAGCCTGCTCAGCTCGCGTTTCACGAGTTCGTTCACGCGAAGTAATCGATGTTTCATGGGATTTGGCAGGCGAGACTGGCGGGCCGATGAGAAACGCGCACCGCGCCGGCTCGACAGACTTTCGCTTTCTTTAAAGTTTTTGCGCGATCTGTTCGAGTTGATAGCACTCGATAATGTCGCCCACTTGATATTCGCTGAAATCACCGAGCTTGATGCCGCATTCGAGACCGACCCGGACCTCTTTCACGTCATCCTGAAAACGGCGCAGGGTCGATAAGCCGCCGTCGTAAACCGGCTGGCGCCGCCGCAAAACCCGCGCGCGGGCAGTGCGCGCGATGCGGCCATCGGTGACGAGACAACCGGCCACGATGCCCTTGCTCAATTTGAAAACCTGTTTCACTTCCGCGTGGCCGATCACGGTTTCGCGATGTTCCGGATCGAGCAGACCCGCCATCGCTTCCTTCATCTGGTCGAGCAGCTCATATATAATACTGTAGAGCTTGACCTGGACGCCTTCGCGTTTGGCGGCGTTCACCGCCATGCTTTCGACCTTGATGTTGAAACCGACCACGACTGCGTTCGATGCGCTCGCCAGCAGAATGTCCGACTCGGAAATCGGTCCCACGCCGGCGTGGATAATTTCGAGATCGATTTTCTTGCTCTCGATTTGACCGAGCGCGCCGGTGAGCGCTTCGAGCGAGCCTTGCGCGTCGCATTTCAAAACGACGCGGAGATGTTTCTTGCCGTCGGCGGCTTCCAGTAAACTCTCGAGGGTGGCTCGCTGCGGCGTGCTCAATTTATCCGCGCGCCGATCGAGCAGCCGTTCTTCGCTTAACGTTTTTGCCGAAC
>DASXNS010000284.1:0-6772 GCA_036494865.1 Chthoniobacterales bacterium
CGTGTCGCTCAGGAACGCATAATCTTCGATTCTCATCTCGGCGCTCCTTGTTTCATCGTTTCGCGATGCCATCTTCGGCTGTGTCGGACGTGTCCGCCAATCCGCAGCTCATCGACCTGAGCCACGATGTCGAGCATGGCATGGTGACCTACAAAGGTCTGCCCGCGCCGATCATCTGCGATTACCTGAGCCGCGAAGCTTCTCGCGCTCGTTATGCGGAGGGAACCGAATTCCACATCGGCAAAATCGAAATGATCGCGAACACCGGCACGTATCTTGACAGTCCGTTCCACCGCTACGCGAAGGGCAAGGACTTGTCGGAACTCGCTCTGGAATCGCTGGCCGATCTGGATTGCGTTGTCGTCCGCGCAACCGAACGCCGCACGCGCGCGATTGACGAACTCCCGATCAAACTCGCGACCTTGAAAGGCAAAGCGCTGCTCGTCCATACCGGATGGGACGCGCACTGGCGGACCGATCGTTATTTCGAAGGCCATCCCTATTTAAAGGGCGATCTCGCGGAGCGGCTGGTCGAGGCAGGCGTCACCCTTGTCGGGATCGATTCTTTCAACATCGATTGCACCGATGATGGCACTCGTCCGGTGCATTCCGCATTGCTCGGGGCGGAAATTCCGATCGTCGAGCATTTGTGCGGTCTCGCGGCAGTGCCTGATCGCGGCGCGCGCTTCTCCGCGGTGCCAGTGAAAGTAAAAGGAATGGGCACCTTTCCGGTTCGCGCCTTCGCGCGCGTCTCCTCCTGATCAGGAGGAGGAACTGCTCGTTAGGCCGATTTTGACGCCGCCAGCTTTGCGATCCCATCCCGCGTCAAACGAAACACCGTCCATTCCGTCATCGGTTCCGCGCCGAGTTTCTTGTAAAACTGGATCGCCGGATCGTTCCAATTGAGCACCGCCCATTCCATCCGTCCGCAGCCGCGCTCCTCTGCGACCTGCGCCAGTCGCTCGAGCAAGGCGCGACCATAGCCTTTTCCCCGCATCGTTGGTCGCACAAAAAGATCTTCGAGATAAATGCCGGGCCGGCCCAGCCAGGTGGAAAAATTATAGAAGTAAACGGCGAACCCGATCGGCTCGCCATTTTCCAGCGCAAGCAATACTTCCGCGGAGCGCTGCGGGCCGAAGAGCACTTCGCGCAATCCCGCCTCAGTCGCGACGACCGCGTCCGGCGCGCGTTCGTAATCGGCGAGCTCGCGAATCAAGCTCAGAATCACCGGCACGTCGATTTCAGACGTCGTTCGAATTTCAAAAGCTGGTGTCATGGCGGCGTTGGGGCGGAAGGTGATTGGATCCGGAAGATTGTAAACTCAGGCGTCTGCTCAACAAGTGTGGCGCTCGTTAAAAGATGCTCGGCGAATTCGCGATAATATTTTAGCCACCAATCGGTGCCCGCGTAAAAAACCAGATGACTCGCGCCGCGGTTCCGCAACCTTTCAAAATTCGCGATCGCTTGGGCGCTGTCGATCGGATTTCCCTCGTAGATTCCGTTCTCCAGAAAATGCCAGCCTTTGCGATGGGCATAATAAAAAACTGTCGGGTCACCATCGTCCGCCGCAACGATCAACGCATTCGGTGTCGTCGCTTCCTTCAATTCAAGCCCGAGATTTCGCAGCCCCGCGGCGGCGGGCCGATAAAACGGGCGCGCGCAAAAGTAGGACGAAATTCCAAACGCTCCCGCCAGCAAAACCGCAGCGCTACCGAGAAGAACGGGGCGCAATCCAATCTTGGAGACCACCCGCTGGCAGGCGTAACCTGCGAAGACAGCGGCGATGGGAACAAGCGGAAGCTGATACCATTGATGACGGTTCCCCCACCCGACCAGGAAAATGAATGCAGTCATCGCGGCGAGCCACCAATGAAAGAGCAGCATGTATTTTCCGCGCGGAGCAACGAACGCGCCGATAATTGCGAGCGCGCATAGCACCGGTGTGAGACTCGATCGCGCCGTCTGCTCCGCAATTTTCCAATACCATCCAGCGCTCATGATCCGAAAACCGCCGCCACCGAAAAAGTGATATGGGTAAAAAGTTTCCGCGATCCGATGCGCGTGCTCATACCAGATCGCCGAGGGCGCGAGCGCAACCAGCGCAAAAAACCAGAGCTCCCATCGTCGCGCGGCGTTCCAACGAAATCTTTCCCAGGCGAGATAGAGCAGAGACGCGCCGATCACCGCGGTCGGCAATTTGATCAAGAGCGCCATCGAAATCGCAAGCGCCGATGCGATCAGAGAAGGGAGATCGTTTCGTTCGAGCCAGATCAGAAAAAAATAAATCCCGCAAAAGGCCAGGCTTAACGAAGGAATATCCGGCATGAACGCACGGCTCGCGACAATGCTGAGCGGCGCGAACGCATAGAAGAATGTCGCCCAGCCGGCCGTGATCTCTCCGAAAATTCTCCGAATGAGCAGAAAAAAAAAGGGGAGGCCGATCGCGAAAAAAATCACGCCCTGGATTCGGCCGATCCAATCCTGAACGCCGGTTGTTTTATAACAAAGCGCCGCCAGGAAAGGCAGGATCGGAAATTCGGTCCCTACATAGCCCGGGCTGTCTCCAGCCCAATCGATTTGCGGACGGGTGAAATGAAAACCGTTCTCGAAATAATTCCGGGCGATGGCGGCGACGTCGCTTTGGCGCCAGCTCCAGGGATCGACGAACGGCTGCTCGATCCGAATCAGCCGCACCGCCGTGGCGAGAAAAAGAATGAGAATGATCGTCCATTTGCGCCGCCCCATGCATCGCGTCTTGACAAACGACTCGATTAAAGTCAATCGAGTACAGGCGCGCGGGCCAAAATCGAAATGAGAACAGGCGTTGTTATCCTCGCTCTTGCGGGCGGACTGATTTGCGCGGCAGGCCTGCAGAGCGCGGAGGAGCCGCAACATTTCGAGGTTGTCGATTTTTCGAAACTGATTCCGTTCCTGCCGGAGGCGCCAGCGGGTTGGACGGCGGATAAACCGGACGGCTCAACCGCTGACGCGGGCGGCGTCAAAATCACGACGGTTCATCGCGATTATAAAAAAGGGACGGCGGATAACACGCCCACCACGTCGATCAGCATTCTCGATTCAGCGGCCAATCCGGAATACGTCGCGAGCACGACCGCCGCTTGGAATATGACTACGTCCACGCCGGAAGGTTACACCAAAGCGCTGACGATCGATGGCATGCCGGGGTTTGAGACTTTCGAGAATGAAGGAAAGCACGGCACGCTCTGGCTGATGGTGGCGAAGCGCTACGTGTTGACGATCGAGACCCAGGGCCAGGACGCGAAAGATCTCCAGGATTGGCTGAAGCGGATCGATGTAAAAAAACTCGCGGAAGTAAAGTAGGCGCGGGCAGTTTGTCATCCCCAGCTGCCTCGGGATGACGATGGAGCGAAACTCAGCCGCGCTACGGTTTCAGCACGACCTTCACGCAGTTGTCTTCTTTATCGCGAAAGATTTGATAAGCGTGCGGCGCCTCATCCAGAGGCAAACGATGAGTGATGATGTCGTCTAATTTTATTTCACCGCGCTCGACGATGCCGATCAGTTGATCGATGTATTTCTGAACCGGCGCCTGGCCGAAGCGCATCGTAATTCCTTTATCGAAAATCTGGCCGAGCGGAAATGCGTCGTAGGGCAAACCGTAAACGCCGACCACCGAGACGACGCCGCCGCGCCGCACCGCGCTGATGCAAAGCTTGAGCGCGGTGATGCTGCCGGCTTGCAGGTGGACGATGTTCGCGAGCTTATCTTTTAGTTTTCGGTCCGCTTCCAGGCCCACCGCATCCACGCAAACATCGGCGCCGCGGCCGGAGGTCATCTCGCGAATCGCTTCGACTGCGTTGCCCTCCGCGGCATTTATTGTCTCGGAGTTAGCGGCGCGCCGCGCCATCTCCAAGCGGTAAGGCTGGATGTCCACGCCGATCACGCGCTTTGCGCCGCGCAGCCATGCGATTTTTTGCGCCATTAAACCGACCGGTCCGCAACCAAAGACCGCGACGGTTTCACCGCCCTGGAGATTGGCCCAATCGATCGCGCTCCAGCCGGTCGGGAAAATATCGGTGAGGAAAAGGACCTCTTCGTCCTGGAAACGATCCGGCACTTTGCGCGGGCCGAAGTTTGCATAGGGGACCCGGACGTATTGCGCCTGCCCGCCGGCGTAGCCGCCGTACAAATCGGTGTAGCCAAAAAGCCCGCCGCCTTTCTCGGTCAGCACACCACCTTCGGGTCCGTAATTTTTCGGATTGGAATTTTCGCAATGCCCCGGGAGACCGTCGCCGCAAAAAAAGCAATGGCCGCACGCGACTGGAAACGGCACGACGACGCGGTCGCCTTTGCGCAACGCCGTCACGCCGCGGCCCGTTTCTTCCACGATGCCCATGAACTCGTGGCCGAGCACCATGTCGTTTTTTTGGGGAAAGAAACCGTTGTAAATGTGGAGGTCGGAGCCGCAGATCGCGGTGGAGGTGACGCGCAAAATCACATCCCCTTCCTGTTGGATTTTTGGATCGGGGACTTGATTGATTTCGACGTGGCCAGGGCGGTGGAAAACGAGTGCCTTCATTGTGTAGGGGAAACGCCGAGAGCCGATGCTGTGGATGCGATGATCTGCGCGCGTCACTTTTTTTTTGTCATTCCGGGCGAAGTCGCGGAATCTCTCGCTGCCATGGCGGACCACCGGAAAGCAGCCAGCTGTTCTCGCGAAGAATTTCCAGACGCTTGCCTGATTCGATCCTTCGCCACCTTCGGTCCGCGCTCTCATTGTCATCCTGAGCGGCGCAGAGGGCGAAGGACCTCGCACTAAATGTCCGACGAACGAAAAACCTTAGAGCAACGCGCGCAGATGACTGAGATCGAACGCTTGCGCCATTCGGCTGCGCACGTGATGGCAACTGCCATTCTTAAGTTGTGGCCCGATGCGCAATTCGCCGCGGGTCCGCCGGTCGAGAACGGATTCTATTATGACGTTGAATTAGATCACCGCATTTCGCCCGACGACTTCGAAAAAATCGAGGCCGAGATGAAAAGGGAAATCAAAGCGAACCACGTCTTCGAGCGCGTAGTCGTGCCGCGCGAGGAGGCTTTATCCATGGCCCAACGCGGCGTCCTCGGCGCCCTTGGTGAGAGATCTTCGCCCAGCAAATTCAAACTCGATATCATCCAGAACATTCCCGAGGGCGAAGAAATCTCGCTCTATCGCAACGGCGACTTCACCGATCTCTGCGCCGGCCCGCACGTCATGCGCACCGGCAACATCGGCGCGTTCAAGCTCACCAGCGTCGCCAGCGCCTACTACAAAGGCGACGAAAAAAATCCGCAACTCCAGCGCATCTACGGCACCGCCTTCAAGAACAAGACCCAGCTCGACGAATACTTCGCGATGCTCGAGGAAGCAAAGAAGCGCGACCACCGCAAACTCGGCAAAGAACTCGAACTATTCACCTTCGACGACGACGTCGGCCCCGGCTTGCCGCTATGGCTCCCGCGCGGCACGGCGATCATCGAAGAACTCGAGAAGCTCGCGAAGGAAACGGAGTTTGCCGCCGGTTATCAGCGCGTCCGTACTACAAATCTCGCGCGCGAAAGCTTGTACATAAAAAGCGGCCACATTCCTTACTACAGGGAGTCGATGTTCCCGCCGATGGAGCTGCATGATGTCTCGGGTAGGGTGGGCGTCTCGCCCGCCGGTTCGGGCATCTTGCCCGAACGAACTTCGGAAAAAAACGCTGCGCAAGATGCCCAGCGCGGCGGGCAAGATGCCCACCCTACCCGGGGCGCATCCTATACGCGTCGCCGTCGCCTCCCTCATTTCGAACAGCCTTGGGCAATCTACGCGATCACGTTTACGACGCGCGATCATCGTCCCCTTTCTCCGACCTCTCGCACCGCCGTACTCAATGCCCTCTGCCATTTCCACGATAAGCGCTACACCCTCTTCGCCGCGGCAGTCATGCCCGGCCACGTCCATCTTCTCTTTCAACCTTGGATCAAGGAACAGGATGCCGCTGGCGAAAATGTCTTCTGGTCGTTAGGCGAGCTGATGCATTCGATTAAATCTTTCACGGCGAAAGAAATCAATCGAATCGAAGGCACGACTGGCGAGGTTTGGGAACAGGAGCGTTTCGACCGGTATGTGCGCGGCGATCGGGATTTGGAGGAAAAGTTTCATTACATCGTGGGCAATCCGGAACGGGCGGGATTGTTGGACCCGGGGAAAGGATATCCGTGGGTGTGGACGGAGGAGGATCAAGTGCAATCGGGCAAGATGCCCGATTCGGCGGGCGAGACGCCCACCCTACCCGAGACTATAACACCGCGCGTTGATCGCTATTACCTCAAGGCAATGAACTGCCCACATCACCACAAACTCTTCTCCGCGCTGCCACGTAGCTATCGCGACTTACCTCTTAGATTAGCTGAATATGGCTACTGCCACCGTTACGAGCAAAGCGGTGAGCTATTCGGCCTCATGCGCGTGCGCTCGTTGCAGATGAACGACGCCCACATCTACTGCACGGCCGACCAGTTCGAGAGCGAGTTCAACGCGGTCAACCAGATGTATCTGAAATACTTTAAGCTCTTTGGAATCGAAAGATACGTGATGCGATTCTCCACCCACGATCCGGCGCGGCTAGGAGAAAAATTCGTAAATGAGCCGGAGCTCTGGAAGCAAACTGAAGAGATGACCCGAGGCGTCCTTCAACGCGCTGGCATCAACTACGTGGAAGTGCCTAACGAAGCGGCGTTCTACGGGCCGAAGATCGACGTCCAGGTC
>DASXNS010000285.1:0-1648 GCA_036494865.1 Chthoniobacterales bacterium
TTGCGGAAAAATTTTGTGTAAAGATCCCGGCCGACGCGATTGATCACAACGTCTTCCGAGGTCTGGATCGGATCGCGCTTTTCCGCGACCGAGGCGAGGAATTCTTCCACCCCGCTGGAGTTGAGATTCAAACCGTAAAGGCGGTTGATCGTATCAAGATTGATCGGCATCGGGAGCAACTGCCCATCGACGCTGGCGAGAACGCGATGCTCGTAGCTGCGCCATTCTGTAAAGCGCGAGAGATAATCAAACACCTCCGGCGAGTTCGTGTGAAAAATGTGCGGGCCGTAGCGATGGACGAGCAGACCCGCGCTATCGTATTCATCGTACGCATTTCCCCCGATGTGCGATCGCTGGTCGCAAATGAGAACGCGTTTTCCTGCGCCGCGTGCCAGGCGCTCGGCCAAAACACTGCCGGCGAACCCGGCCCCAACTATGAGATAATCGAACATTGGTCGTTAGGCCGCGTCGGTTGCGATGGAGCGCTCGGTCGCCACAACATCGAGGACGTGCGCCTCGAGTTTGCGGACGATGGAATCCCAGGAATTGTCGGCGGCGAGTTTCAAACCACGCTGGATCGCGGCGCGATTCGGCCGCGCCGCTGCCTGTTCGCAGAATGTGATGAACTCCGCGCGCGTCCGCGCGACTTTCACCACCTCGCTAAACTGCAGCACGACATCTTCGATCGCCGTCGAAACGATTGGCCGCGCCGTCGCCATGTATTCAAGCGCCTTGGTCGGATTGATGAATTCGGTCGCTTCGTTGAGCGCGAACGGCATCAGGCAAACATCAAACGTTTTCGCGTAGGCGGGCAACTGGCCGTAATCGCGCCCACCAAGCCAGTGCAGGTTCGAGCGCTGCGGAAACGTCGCCGGATCTACTTTAGTCCAGGGACCAATCATCACCACGCTGCCGCGCGCGTTTTGTTGCGCGAGTGCGCCGAGCAAATCGTAATCGATCCGCTCATCCACCACGCCGATGTAGCCGTAAATTGGCCGCGGCAGATCCGCGATATCTTTCGCCATCGACGTGGCGGGATCGGTCGCTCGCGCGAAGTGCTTCACGTCCACGCCGCAACCAAACGAGTAGCAATTCGTGTTGGAACGGCTTTTGTCTTTCCAGATTTTCGGGCCGCCGGCAAAAACGACATTCGCGATCGCGAGCAGCTCACGCTCTCGCCTAACGAGTTCAGCCGGCGCTCCGCGAAATTGGGAAAGCTGATCCATGCAGTCATAAACAACCGCGCTTTCGTTCAGATGGCCGGCGAAAGCCGTCACCGCCATCGGATCGTAAAACCATTGCACGGGATTTTCGAAGCCGGCGCCGAGCGGGCCGGCCAGGACTGATTGGACCAGCCGGCGGCGTTCCTTGTCGACCCACGCCATATCGGCCCAACGTTCCTGCGGCATCTCCATCTGCAGGACAACGATGTTCGGGTAATCGGCCACCTCCCGGAGCGTGACGCGGGCCCTCTTCGCCTCAGGGCGTGGGACCGGACCTTCCACGAACAGAATGCGATGTCGTTTCGAAAGGCGGGAATGAAATTGTTGCGGGCGCTGCCAAACCCAATCCCATCCGAGATGCGAGTGGACGATGATCGGAAAAGAATTGGCCGCTGACTTTGGGCGCGCTGCGGATCGAGTGTCGC
>DASXNS010000286.1:0-5033 GCA_036494865.1 Chthoniobacterales bacterium
TCGCGTTGATGCGTCTGCTCGAGCGTTTTCTAAAAGAGAAAACGCCGGAGTTGCTGGAAAAAAATGTGCGTTTGCAGGCGATCGGCCGATTGACCGATCTGCCGCCTGGTTGCCAGAAGCAGTTGCACGACTCGATCGAGCGCACCGCCGGCAATACCGGGCTGACTTTGATTCTCGCACTTAGCTACGGCGGCCGTCTCGAGATCATCGATGGAATCAAGAGCCTGCTTCGGCAAATCGATTCCGGCCACATCGATCGGGCGATGATCGACGTCGACATGTTCAGCAAACATCTTTACACTCGCTATTATCCCGACCCGGATTTGCTCGTGCGCACTTCCGGCGAAATGCGTCTCTCCAATTTCCTGCTCTGGCAGCTTTCCTACACCGAGATGTATGTCACCCCCAAGCTCTGGCCCGATTTCACCAAGAAAGATCTTTTCGAAGCGGTCGAAGATTATGGCCGGCGCAATCGCCGCTACGGCGCCGTTTGAATCACGGCCGCGACTTCAGACAAATGCTTCGGCCACCGAATCGGCCAGAAGTTTGCCGCGTGGCGTCAGCACGAAATTTCCATTCACTTCGCGAAGCAAACCGAGATCAACGAATTCGCGCGTCTCGTTTTTCCATGCCTTCAATTCGCCCGTTGGAATCCCGCGGCGAGTCCGAAGTGAAAGCGCAATTCTTTCTCCGTGCTTCATCCGAGTGGTCAATGGTTCGGTGGAAGTGACCGGCGAGCGACCCGCCAGCACGAGATCGCCATAGCTCCGATAATCCGCGACGTTTTGATAGCGCTCGAACCCGATAGTGGAAAAAGCGCTCGGCCCAATCCCGAGATAGTCCTCACCGGCCCAATATGCGCGATTGTGCAGCGACGCGTGCCCGTCCCGCGCATAATTCGAAATCTCGTAGTGTTGGAAACCTGCGCTCTCGAGCAACCGCATCGCGTTCTCCAGGAAACCCGCGTCAGAATCAGGATCCTCACGGAATTCACCGCGCGCCTGCCGGCCGAAAAACTCGGTGTCCTCCTCGTAAGTCAAACAATAGGTCGAGATATGTTCCGGCCCGAGCGCGATTGTTTTTTCGAGTGTCGTTTCCCATTGCGCCAACGTCTGACCGGGCAGCCCGAACATCAGATCGATGTTTAGATTAGTGAATCCGGCGTCGCGCAAAATCCGAAACGACGCCTCAGCTTGGGCGGCGTTATGTTCGCGTCCGAGTATCGCGAGGGAATCGTCGTTCCAGGATTGCACGCCGAGACTGATTCGATTCACGCCCACTTCGTGGAGCGCAGTAGCTTTGCGCGGCGAAACACTTCCCGGATTTGCTTCCACCGTCCACTCGCGCAGCGCGGAAGGATCGAGCCGGTCCCGAAAACCGCCGAGAAGAAATTGCAGTTGGGCCGTGCTCAGCGCCGTCGGTGTTCCGCCTCCGATAAAAATCGTCTCCACTCGCATTCGATCTTTCTGCGAATCCAATTCGGACAAGAGCGCCTGGCAAAATCGCTCGGTCTGCGCACTATCGGCCCGCTCTTTGTAGAAGGCGCAATAAGGACAAATCCGGGCGCAGAATGGAATATGGACGTAGAGGTGTTTCAGCATCTCGGCGCGCGTCGCGCTCTGCGCCGAGTTGTGAATTGTCGCCCCGCTCATAGACTCAGTTTCCACGATTCACTATCTTGTCGATTCGAATTCTAGCCTCCTTTTTTTTCTGCATCGCTTCGGTCTGCGCTCAAAACGTCCAGCCGGCTCGTTCGCCCTCGGTCGTTTATTCGGCGCACAATCCCGCTGCGATCAAGGATTACAAAACCAATCCCGCGGTCGTTCGCGCGATGGTCAATCGCTTGGTTCTCGCCGTCACCGGTCAGCCCAATCTTGCCCGCGCCTGGGGCACTCTTGTTGCGCCTAACGACAGGATCGGCGTCAAAATCTGCGCGGTTGGCGGCGAACTGTTTACCACGCATCGCGACGTCGTGAACGCGATCGTGGACGGTTTAGTGGAGGCCGGTCACGCGCGCAACAGCATCGTGGTTTGGGACCGCAGTCTTGGCGGAATCAAGGATGCCGGCTACCGCTTTGGCGACGAAGGCTATCAGTTGAAGTCGATCGCGCCGCGCGACGGTTACGATCCCAAAGCGATTTTTACCGCGCCAATCACTGGAACACTGGTTTGGGGCGATCGCGATTTCCGGAGCGATCTCGGCACGATTCCGCTCCTTTCCGACAAGGAACAAACCAGCGACCAAAGTCATTTCGCTCGCATCGTTTCCAGCGAAGTCACCAAGATCATCAACGTGCCGGTGATGAGCGACAGCGCCAGCAACGGCGTGGTCGGCTGTTTATTCAACGCGACTTTGCCCAACATCGACAACTGGCGGCGTTTCACCCAGACTTCCGGTTTCGGCCGCGCGGCGATCGCGCAGCTCTACCGCAATCCGCTCATCGGCGGGAAAGTTGTTCTCAATATCATGGATGGGTTGATCGCGGAATATGCCGGTGGCCCGCAATCGCAGCCGAATTATGCGGTGCACTACGCCACCATCCTCGCGAGCAAAGATCCGGTCGCGATCGACGCGCTCGCGGTTAGACGCATCGAAGAGTGGCGGCGAAACGCCAAGCTGCCGCCCATCACTCCACTGTCCGCGCATGTGCAGGTGGCGGCGCAACTGGGAATCGGTAATGCCGAGGCGATCGAACTGCGGGACGTCAGCCGGTGAAGACATCGCTTCATCATTTGCGCGGACCGATTCTTCGCTCCGTCTCGCGCTCGTTTTATCTATCGCTGCGATTGCTGCCGGCTCCGCTGCGCGAACCAATTTCACTCGCTTATCTTCTTGCGCGCGCGACTGACACGATCGCGGACACGCCCGAGCTGGCGACGGAATTGCGGATCCAATCGCTCCGCACTCTGGCGAGCGCGATTCAAGCCGCAACCCCGCGCGAGGCCGTCGTCGAGCTGGCTTCTGCGATTTCTCTTTTGCAAGAGAACGAAGCGGAACGCGGCTTGATCGAGGCGTTGCCGGCGGCGATCGCCTGGCTGGAATCCTTGCCGGAGCGCGATCGCATCGAGGTGCGGGATCTCCTCCAAAAAATCAATGGCGGACAGACGCTCGATCTGGAACGCTTCGGCGACCGCAGCCGCACCCTATCGCTCCGCTCCGCTTTTGACTTGAACGAGTACACCTATCTGGTGGCCGGCTGTGTGGGGGAATTCTGGACGCGTCTTTGTTTCATCCACGAAAAAAATTTCAGCGACCGGCCGGAATCGGAATTGCTCGAGCTCGGTGTCGAATACGGAAAAGGATTGCAGCTGATTAATATTTTGCGCGACGCCGGTTCCGATTTACGGCAGGGGCGCTGCTATTTTCCGCAGGAAGAACTGTACTCGTTAGGCCTGAAGCCGGAGGAGCTTCTGGCTCACCCGCGGCACGCGGAACCGATCTTGCGAAAGTGGCGCGAGAAAGCGGAGCACGGCATTGCCGCCGGGATCGATTACGCCTGCTCGATTCGGCCTCGCCGGCTGCGCTTCGCCACCGCGCTGCCGGCCTTGATCGGCGCGCGCACGCTCGCGCTCCTGCGGAAAGCGGGCCCCGGCATCTTCACGACCAAACTAAAAGTTCCGCGCCCGGAGATTCGACAAATTATTTTTCGGAGCGCATTCCGTCTCGCTTCGCCGCTTTCATTGCGAGAAACATTTGCCCGTCTTTCCCAGGAGCTGCCGCGCACTCCCTACAAAAAATAATTCCGTTGCCGCTCGCTGATCGGCCGCTCGATTCGCTCCAGCACTTGCAGCATGTCTTCCCAAACTTTGCGTTTTTCCGACGGGGCCTGATTTCGGAGAAGGTAAGACGGATGATACGTGATCATGAGCGGAGTGTCCTGATGCGAATGCCATCTTCCGCGCAAGTCGCGCATTGTGCCGCGCGTTCCGAGTAATCCCTCCACGGCGGTGGCGCCCAACGCGACCAAAACTTTTGGCTGCACGATCTCGATCTGCTCGGCCAGATAAGGCAGGCAAGTCTCCATTTCCTGCGGCGTCGGCGGGCGATTGCCGGAAACGCCCGCTGGCATATCGGGCCGGCATTTTAAAACATTCGCGATGTAAACTTCGCTCCGGTCGAAGCCCATCGTCTCGATGATTTTTGTGAGCAACTGTCCGGCGCGCCCGACGAACGGCTCGCCCCGCGCGTCTTCATCCGCGCCCGGCGCCTCGCCGATGAACATCACCTCCGCGTCCGGATTTCCAACGCCGAAAACTGTTTGGGTGCGGGTGGCGGCGAGATGCGGGCATTTTATGCACACCGCCACTCGCGCGCGAATGGGCTCGAGCAGCGCCGTTTTGTTCGTCACCGGTTGTTCGAGTTGCCTCAGTGACAAACGCGAGGCCCGCGGCAGTTTTTCCCCGCGCTTACGAATTGTTTCGAGCGCGGTGAGAACGAGATTGAGTGCCGGCGGAAATTGACTCACAACGATCCGAACGATCTGAAATTTTGCGCCGGACCGCAATTCCTTTGATGCTTGCGCGATGAGTTTACGGCTCTCCGATTACGATTACGTTTTGCCGCGAGAACTGATCGCGCGGCGGCCGCCCGAGCGCCGCGAGGAGTCGCGCATGATGGTTCTCCATCGGCGCGAGGAACGAATGGAACATCGGAAGTTCTCCGAGCTGCCTGTTTTCCTTGCCCCGGGCGATTTGCTCGTTCTCAATAATACCCGGGTGCTTTGTGCACGCCGATTTTCGGATGATGGGAAAACCGAATTTCTTTTTCTCGAGCGCGTTGATCGGTTGCGTTGGAAATGCCTGGTAAAACCGGGCCGCAGAATCCGGGTTGGCGCGATCGTTGAAATCAACGGCGCGACGGCCAGGGTCGAGAAAATTTGCAACGGCGGCGAGCGAATTATTTCACTCGATCGTGAGGACGATTTGTTCGTGGGCGGGCTGATGCCGTTGCCGCCGTATCTGCGCCGGCAAAGCGACAGCGACGATGTGGACCGGTATCAAACTGTCTTCGCCGAAGTTCCCGGTGCAGTGGC
>DASXNS010000287.1:0-9272 GCA_036494865.1 Chthoniobacterales bacterium
TAATCGCGATGCCGCTGGGAGTCGGATATTCGCGGCGCGGAATTTTATCGAGCGTGGCCTTGGCGATCGTTCTCGTTTTCTCGATGAATTTCGTCGTCCATCTTTTTCTCGCGCTCGGCGAAGGCGCGCGCGTTCCAGCGTGGGCCGCGGCCTGGACGCCCAACATTATTTTCGGCGCAATCGGTTTGTTCCTTTTCTATTTTCGCGCCACAAATCGCGAACCGGTGCGAATCAATCTCTTTGGGGACGGACGGACGGTCGCGCGATGAATCCGCTCGAAAACGACTGGCCAATCAAACATCGGGCTGACGTTTGCGCGCGAACCCAACGGCCGTTTCAACCGGGCGAGCAGTTTTACACATTGCTTTTTCACGAGGGCGAAGGATTTCGTCGCGAGGATTTGAGCGAAGAGGCCTGGTCGCAACGGAACGAAAACATCCGGCCGTTTTCTTTCTGGAAAACACGCTACGAACCGCCGCCGCCGACCGCGCCGGAGCCGCTCGGGAAAGAAAGCGCCGAAGATCTTTTACGGCGTCTGCTCGTGGAAAATAACCCCGCGAATTCTAATGCTTGTTACGTCCTCGCCGTCATGCTCGAGCGGAAACGGGTGCTGAAACAAATCAAGGCCGAACAGACCGGGGGTCGGCCGGCCCTGATCTACGAACATGCCAAGAGCGGCGACGTTTTTATCGTGCCCGATGTCCGCCTGCGCATGGATGAAATCGAGCACGTCCAGAGCGAAGTTTCGGAGCTGCTCAGAAATGCAGCGCAATGATCCGATGAATTCCCAGCTTCCGTGGTTCTCTCCGCCGATTTTTCCCCTTTACCTCGCGCCGATGGCAGGCGTGTCCGATAAAATTTTCCGCCAACTTTGCAAAGAGCGCGGCGCGGACGTGCTTGTGACGGAATTCGTTTCTGCGGAAGGCGTTTTCCGGCGAAACGAACGGACCCGCGAATATTTGGATTTCGACGAATGCGAGCGGCCGATCGGGGTGCAGCTTTTCGGAGGGAATGCCGAGCACATGGCGGAAGCGGCGAAGCACGTGGTCGATTGGGTTCAGCCGGATTTCATCGATCTGAATTTTGGCTGCCCGGTGAATAAAGTGGTCGCCAAAAACGGCGGTTCGGCCTTGCTGAAAGATTGTCCGACGTTGGCAGCGGTGGCGGTAGCGGTCGTTCGAGCAGTAGCGCCGATGCCGGTGACAGCCAAGATCCGGATCGGTTGGGACACGGACTCGATCAATGCGCCGCAGGTGGCGCGCATTCTCGAGCAAACCGGCGTGCGCGCGCTGGCGGTCCACGGCCGCACTCGCGCGCAAGGTTACGCGGGGGCTGCGGATTGGGAGGTGATCGGAGAAGTCGTCGATGCTGTTTCGATTCCGGTTGTGGGGAACGGCGACCTAACGAGTGGTGCGGATGTCGCGCGACGGCGGCGAGAAACGGGGATCGCCGGCGCGATGATCGGCCGCGCCGCGATGAGTTCGCCCTGGATTTTCAACCAGGTGAAACACTATTTCGCCACCGGGGTACAACTGCCCTCGCCGACGATTGAGGAGAAATGGGAATTGATTCGACGCCATTGCCGGCTCGCCGTTAAAGAATGGAAAAACGAAGACCAGGCCATCCGCTCCATGCGCGCCCGCCTCATGGCCTACTCGAAATCTTTTCTTAATGCGAAAGTCCTCCGCGAAAAATTCCAGCACGTCTCATCCCTCGCGGAGATCGATGACATCGCGTCACACCATATGAACCTTCAGGGAGCGGCGGTTTGAAACCGCCGTTTTACTTGGTCGCCGGTTGCAGACCGCCGCTCCTTGCCGGCGCTGTCGTAGAAAACTAAATTACTCCGTGCCCGATTCACTGATTCCAACCGCACCCGTCAATTACAAGATCGGCAACGAACGCCTCATCAAAGTGACGGAGAACGCTTCGCGAAAACTCAATTCGCTTTTGCAAAAACAAGGGCGGGCAAGTGGCGCGCTCCGGGTCGCGGTGATCGGCGGCGGCTGCTCCGGGTTGCAATACAAAATGGATTTGGTGGATGGCCCGGCGAATCGCGACATCCTCGTGCAATCATCCGATGTCCGCGTGGTGGTCGATCCGAAGAGCGCGCTTTTTGTCAGCGGTTCGCTTCTGGATTACAGCGACGATCTGCAAAAAGGCGGATTCAAAGTGACGAATCCAAATGCGGTCGCGCATTGTTCCTGCGGCGAGAGCTTCGCGGCGTGATCGATTATTTTGCTCTGCTCGATCAGCCGCGCGCGCCGTGGCTCGATCCGGTGCGGTTGAAAGAAAAATATCACGAGAAGACATTGCGGACCCATCCGGACACGCAAACGGATCGCCGCACAGCAGACAACCCGGCCGACAGTTTCGCGCGCCTCAATGAGGCCTATCAGGTGTTGCAGGATCCGAAACGCCGGCTGCATTACCTTCTGAGTTTGGAAGGCTGCGCGCCTTCTCCTGGCGATCAAACTATTCCTTCACAATTGCAGGATCTTTTTCCCAGGGTCGCGACTGTAACCGAGCGAGGACATGCTCTCCTGGAAAAACTTGACCGCGCATCAAACTCCCTGAGCCGATCCCTTTTGAAAACGCAAATCCTGGACGTGGAAAGCGAAACAAAGAAAGTGCGGCAAGAAATTCAGGATTTGTCCGACACATCTCTCGCCGAAATGTGCGAGATTAATATCGCGTGGGCAAAAAATTCAGCGGAACAAATCGAAGCTGTGTCGAATCTCTATTTCGCGTTTGCTTATCTCACTCGTTGGTCCGAGCAGCTCGATGAAATGACGTTTCGATTATCGCTTCAGTAAGTAGATCGTTGAAGCTGTCGATCCCGAGCTGCGCAGACAGCGAGGGCCCCTCCATTGCAATAGCTGCGCGATTCAGGGATGGCAACCAGTAGATGCGGGTGTTCATTTGAACTTGCACTCTTTTTCTGAGCAAGGATCATAAAGCATGCTGACAGAACGCCAGCGAAACATCCTCGAATTCATCCAACTTGAGCAGCGAGAAAAAGGCATCACGCCGAGCACGCGCGAAATCCAGCACCATTTCGGGTTCGCCAGCCAAACTTCGGTCATGCAATACCTGGACACTCTGGAACGAAAAGGTTTTCTCGACCGCCCCGCCCGCAAGGCGCGCGCTTTGATCACTCCAGTCCAAAAAGTTCGGATCACCGATATTCCGATTTACGGACAGATTCCGGCCGGGATGGCGACCCTCACCGAGCAAACGATCGAAGGGCATGTTTCCCTCGATACGCGCTCGGCTAACGCCTCAAAAAATGGACGCACTTTTGCTCTCCGCGTTCGCGGCGATTCCATGATCGAGGCCCACATTCTCGATGGCGATATCGTTATTCTGGAAGACCGCAAAGATGTTCAAAACGGCGATGTCGTGGCGGCGCTGATTGATGGGGAGACGACGTTGAAGCGGTATGTGATGGAACATGGGCGACCGTATTTGAAGGCGGAGAATCCGCATTATCCGAATCTGGTTCCGGCGCGGGAATTGCGGATTCAGGGGGTAATGGTATCGCTGGTGCGTAAGCAAAAGGCATCGCAACGACGAAGACGCGTGTAATGTTCAGTTGAACATATTAACTCGCCATGTCATTTTTAAGGCATGGCCGGGAAGAGTAATATTGTCGATCTGCGGAAACTTCTGGCGGAACGTTTTCCTCAACCGCTCGCCCCGCTTTCCCACTGCTTCGCCACTGGTGTGCCGGCGATCGATCAGCTCAGCGGCGGCGGATTGCCTAAAAGCGCGATCACAGAATTAAGCAGCGCGAACGTGAGCGCCGGCAGCGCGCTCTTAATTTATTTTCTTTTGCACAACGCGCACCACACCGGGCATTTTCTCGCCTTGGTGGATGGACAGGATTCCTTCGATCCGCAGCCGCTGGGCGACGCGCGATTGCGCAACCTTCTCTGGGTCCGCTGCACCAAAGCAATCGACGCGATCAAAGCAGCCGATTTACTTTTACGTGACGGTAATTTTCCTTTGGTCGTGCTCGACCTGGTCCTAAATGCTGGCGGCGAGCTGCAGAAAATCCCGCAAACGACCTGGTACCGATTGCAACGGCTGGCGGAAGGCGGGCCGAGCGCTTTTCTTGTCCTGACGCGGCGGAGCATGATCAGCAGTGCGCAATTAAAATTGTCGCTCGAAAATAGCTGGACGCTGGCTGACTTGGAACAGGAAGACTTGTCCTCGCGTTTCAAGATTGTCGTGCAACGGATCCAGGCAGGCAGGCAGATGATGGTGGGAGCCGGCTGATGTTCGCGACGATTTATCTGCCGAATTTTTATCTGCAAGCGGCCTTGCGTCATCAACCGGAGCTGCGCGCAAAACCGGTGGCGTTAATTAATGACCTCGAAAAAAAGGCGGTGATCATTCAATTGAATGCGATCGCCGACGAAATCGGTGTGCGCTGCGGGATGACACCGAGCCAGGGGCTGGCCCGCTCTCTGGAGTTGCTGGTCAAAACCCGGCAGCTTTCTCAGGAAAAACGTCTCCAGGAAATCCTGCTTCATTTTGCCGGAACGCTCGCGCCTTATATCGAAGCGACAGGCGACGGAATTGCCACCGTGCAATTTACCGACCGCAAAAATGTCGCGGCAAAAGTGACGCGGGTGATCGCGCAATTAGGGGACTCCGAGATCAGCGCCCAAGCCGGCATTGCGCAAACGCCAGATGCAAGTTTTCTGGCCGCGCATCTCGCAAAAGCGGTCCTGCAGATCGACGATGCCAGCCAGTTTCTGGCCACGCTTCCGATCGAAACGCTGATGACTCGTTAGGCCGACGGAGCCGTTGACGGCGCCGGGTTACGCTCGATGAAGACCCGGTAAACGAAACCGCCGCACGCTCCGCCGATCATCGGCCCGAGCCAGTAAACATAATGCGCCTTCCAGAAACCGGCAGCGACCGCGGGCCCGAAAACACGCGCGGGATTCATCGCCGCGCCGGTGAGCGGGCCACCAAACAAAATATCGAGCGTGATGGTGGAACCAATCGCCAGACCCGCCACGCGCCGGCCTCGTTCATCCACGCCGGTGCCGTGCACGACGAAAACCAGGAAGAAGGTAAGGATGGCCTCGACCAGGATGCCTTGCGCCGGAGTAAGATTGATCGCGAGTTGGGGCGTGCCGGTCACGATCACGTCGCGGCCAAACAAGCCGAGACAGATCAAGGCCGCTGTGATTCCGCCGAGTAGTTGTGCAATCCAATAACGAATCGCCGCTGGCCAGGTCATGTGACCGCCGCAAACCAGTCCGAAGGTGACCGCGGGATTGAGCTGACCGCCAGAGATATGCATTGTCGCTGAGACGAAGGCCGCGATGGTGAGACCGTGAGCAAGCGCGACCGCGAGAACGTCGTGCCCCGCAGTCTTGATCGCGCCGATCCCGACAAAAATAAGTGCGAACGTTCCAATGAATTCGGCGATGCACGGGCGAAGCTTTTCCATCGCGTTATCCAAGCAAAACCGCGCCACGCTGACAACGCTACAATCAGCGCGGTCGGTCACGGAAGGAGAGGACTGGCCTAACGAGTAGTGCAGATGCGCTCAGAATCGCAATGAGATTCCGCCGCGGAGGCGATAATCGGGCACGACCTGGAACGCCGTGTTATCGATCGACACCGGAAGGTCCGCGGCGATCTCAGCGCTGATTTTTCCGAACGCAGCCACGACGTGCGGACCTAGAAAAATAGAAGTGATGCCGGTGTCGTCCGCTGCCTGGCCGCGAAAACGATCAACGTCCTTGTGCTCGCCCGAAGCGACGAATTGCAAACCGAGGATGAGTTGGTGACGGCGCACAAAATAGAAACCGGGGCCGCCGCTCCAGGAAAGATCGTTCGCGAAATGATATTGATGCAAGCCATCGCCGCGGAGCGCGAATTGCAGATCGCTTTGAAAGAAAAAGTTTTTGTAACGGAGCGAAGTCTGACCGCCAAAAATTCCGTCATAGGAACCAGTGCCGAGAGTGAGGTCGTGCCCGTGGATGCCGCTCGCGGGCGCGCCAGGCACTTCGATTTCACCGAATTCTTCTTTAAGCCGACGGCTGTCCCCAGTAGGAAATTTCAAGCCTGCGAGAAACAAAGCGGAGACCGTAAAGTCCGGCTCGCGCATGCCGCCAATCTCCTTGTGAAAAGCAACCAGCTTCGTCAGCAGCGTGATATCGCCCAGGCCCGACTCGGTGCCATGATCGGTTTCAAATCCGTTAGGCCGCTGAAAGGAGCGATAGATCAGCGGCACATTTAGCTGGAGCGCAAGACGGCTGTTGAAACTGTAGCCGGCGATCAGTTGGGTAATGGAACTATCGAGGTGTTGACCAGTGGGATTGGAAACTTCGACGCCGTTTACCTGGACAGTTTCGAAATGAGTGAATTGCTCAGCGATTGCACCGTAAAAGTTTGTCATCCCAGAGCGGTTCGCGGGTCCTCCGATAACGGCGGGTTGGCCCAAGACCGCATCGGGATCGGTTTGCGGCAACGCCTCCAACTGCGGCGTGTAACAACCGCAAAGATCACAAGCGCGCGTCTGCGGCGCGAGAGCGAAAGTAAACAGCATTAAAACGCTCCAGAAAAACTTGTGCATTAGATTGGGTGATGACACCGGATCGTCCGTCAATAAGTGGGGCCAAGTTAGCACGCGCAACTTCCTCGCATTGCGAAGAGATAACACTGGGGTAGCTAAGAGCATGGAAAATCTCGATGGTTATTTAAACGATCATCTCGCCGGTTCGATCGGCGCGCTGGAACTGGTCGACCGGCTGATCGATGTTTACGAGGGAAAACCGCGCGAGCAATTTTTCAGAGATCTCCGCGACAAAATCGATCAAGACCAGAAGACGCTCAAACAGTTGATCGAAGATCTTGGCGAAAAAGAAAGCGCCATCCGCAAAGCAGGCGCATGGGTTTTGGAAAAATTTTCGCGCGCAAGAATCCAGCTGAGCGAATCGGGCGAAGAGGAAATGGGATTGTTTCTTGCTTTGGAAGCGCTCGCGCTCGGCATCACCGGGAAACGATATCTTTGGCGCGCGCTGGCATTCGCGGCGGCGGAATCGGTTGCATTGCGGAAACTGGATTATGCGCTCCTGGAAAAACGCGCGATCGAGCAGTGCGACGAAGTGGAGGCCAAGCGAATGGAAGTGGCGCGGAGAGTTTTGCGGCCGGCCTAACGAAGCTTTATTTATGAGAAGGAAACAGATCAGGACGCTGCGTGCGACCGTGTCATCAACCGGGCATTGCGTGATCATTTTGTTCGCATTGCTTTGCGTAGCTCACTGCCTTGCCCAAGAGCCAACGCCGATGCCGTCCGCGTCGCCTTATTCGGCTCAAACTCTGGCGGATCTCAAACAACTCCAGCAAGCCGCGCTCGCGAGCGATTACGCCTATCGGCAGGTCGCGCATCTCTCGAACAACATCGGGCCGCGGCTGACCGGTTCGGCCCAGGCGCAAAAGGCGGTTGAATATGTCGCCGCTGAATTGAAAGCGATCGGCCTCGATGTCCAGCTAGAGAAAGTGACTGTGCCTCATTGGGTGCGGGGCGAAGAAACCGCGGCGCTGGTGGAATATCCCGGGATGGCTGAGAACACGACCCAGAAAATTATCCTCACCGCGCTCGGCGGCAGTGTCGCGACGGCCGCGAGCGGATTGACCGCGGAAGTTGTGGTCGCTCGAAATTTCGATGAATTGCAGTCGTTAGGCCGGGAAAAAATCGGCGGCAAGATTGTTCTTTTCGATTACCACTTCGACAAACAGATGGCGGCGGAAGGCCGAGGTGGCGATGCTTACGGGCAAGCGGTGAAGTACCGCTCCGATGGTCCCAGCGCCGCGGCGAAACTTGGCGCGGTAGCGGCCCTGATCCGTTCGGTTGGCGGAGCGGAATTTCGTCTGCCCCATACCGGCCAGACCGATTACGCGAAAGATGCTCCGAAGATTCCGGCGGCAGCGGTCACGGCAGAGGATGCCGATCTGATTGCTTACCTCGCTCCGCAAGGACCGGTTCGGATGCATCTGCTGCTGACACCGCAACAATTGCCCGATGCAGCGAGCTACAATGTGATCGGCGATTTGAAAGGCAGCGAGCATCCCGAGCAGGTGGTGATTGTTTCCGGCCATCTCGATTCGTGGGATCTGGGCACGGGCGCGATCGATGATGGCGCGGGCGTCGCGGTTTCGATGCAGGCGGCGAACCTCTGCCAGCAGCTTCATCTTCGGCCGAAGCGAACGCTGCGGGTGATCGCCTGGATGAATGAAGAGAACGGATTGGCGGGTGGAAAAACTTACGCGCTCGATCACGCCAAAGAAATGTCGAACCATTTCGCGGCGATGGAGACCGACGGCGGCGCCGGTCATCCGTTAGGAATTAATTTTGCGGCCAAACCGGAGATGAAAGCGTTATTCGAACCGGTCGCAAAAATTTTACAGGACTCGGGCGCCGGCGTGCTGAATTCCAGCGACAATCCCGGCGGCGCGGACATCGGACCGATGGGTAAACTAAATGTGCCGATGTTTAGCCCGATCCAGGATAACAGGACTTATTTTTATTATCATCACACGGCAGCCGACACCCTGGATAAGATCGTCCCGCGCGAGCTGGCGGAGAACGCCGCGGTAGTCGCCGTGACTGCTTACGCGCTCACGAATCTCGAGCAGCCGTTGCCGCGTTAGCGCGATTGCGCTTCCGCCATTCCGTGCGGCTGCGCGAGAGAAAATTAGAACTTAATGCGCGCGAGGGCGACGCCCTCTTCCGCGTCGTTTGGAATGGGAGCAGCGCGATTGAATTCGGTTTCAGACTTCCGCCGTTCTTCGGCCAGGAGAATCTTTTCGCGCGCGACGCGGCGCAAGTTACGGATGAAACCGACCTTCGATAAAGTCCAGATGATCCACTTGGTCGGATCGAAGTTCCAAGGTTTAACCCCGTTCCGGTAATCGAACTGAAATTCGTGGTGATAATTGTGATAGCCCTCGCCGAAGGTCACCAGCGCCATGATGAAGGAATCGCGTGCGCTGCATTTGGTGGAATAAGGCTGGCGGCCGAAAACGTGGCAGGCGCTGTTAATGAAAAAGGTGCAGTGTTGCAGAGCGACGATGCGCGCGATCCCCGCGAGCAGAAAGGCGCCAAGTGCGCCGGGCCACCCATTCCAAAAAAATCCGAGCAGGGGCGTGAGAACGAAGCTGATCACAATCGCGATCAAATGAACGTGGCGATCCTGCCAAACGACCAGGCGATCTCTCTGCAAATCGGCCACATTATCGTACGG
>DASXNS010000288.1:0-5682 GCA_036494865.1 Chthoniobacterales bacterium
CGAAGTCCATCTGGTGATGAGCGCCCACGCCAAACAGGTCGCGGCCCAGGAAATGACGGAACTAAAAATTCCCGCCGCGGTTTCTCAACACGCGGAGAACGATCTCAATGTTCCCTTCGTCAGCGGCTCGGCGCGTTTTGATGCGATGGTGATCGCGCCGTGCTCGATGGCCACGCTTGGCCGCCTCGCATCCGGTTGCAGCGACAGCGCGCTCTTGCGCGCCGCCGATGTTTTTCTGAAGGAGCGCCGCAAATTGATTCTGGTGCCACGCGAAACGCCTTGGAGTTTAATCCACGCGCGCAACGCCGTTGCCCTGCTGGAAGCGGGCGCGATTCTTCTCCCGGCGATCCCATCATTCTACAGCCGGCCACGTTCTGTCGAAGATGTTGCCGATACCGTCGTCTGGCGCATTCTCGATCAAATTGGATTGCCAAATCCTCGCGCTTATCGCTGGAAGGACGACGGTCCGAAAACCGAGCGAGCGCGAATTTGAAAATAGAAGGTTGGCGGGCGCGCTGGCTCATCGCTTTCGCGTATCGATTGATTCAAATCTGGGTCGGCACTCTCCGTTTCGAACTGGAGGATCGCGGCGCGATCGTTCGCGAGAGTGTGAAGCGGCCGTTCATCTTTGCGGTCTGGCACAACCGGCTGCTTCTGTTGCCGTCGATTTTCCGTCGGTTCCTTCCCCACCGTTGGGCCGCAGCCCTGATCAGCGCCAGCCGTGATGGCGATCTGCTGGCCGCACTGGTAGAACGTTTCGGTTATGGAACAATTCGCGGCTCGAGTTCGCGCAAAGGCGCGAGTGCCCTGCTGCGCCTCGCCGAGTTTTTCGCCGACGGGACAAATCTCGTCATCACCCCGGATGGTCCCCGCGGTCCAGTCTACGAGCTTGGGCAAGGCATTATTTTTCTCGCGCAAAAATGCGAGGCTGAAGTCGTGCCCGCCAATATGGAATATTCGAGCTGCTGGCGTTTTCCCAGCTGGGATCGGTTCATTGTGCCGCGTCCATTTTCCACCGTCCGAATTATTTTCGGGCAGCCGCATCGGATCGCACCAACTGATACGCCGGAAGAATTCGAAGCGGAGCGAGTGCGTTTGCAGAATGCAGTCATGAGCCTGGTGGAGCGAAAATAAGTCGAGCGTTGCTCCCCGCTGTTGTTAATTCCTGCCGATGTCTCATTTGATCGAAGGCCGGACCGTCGCCGAAAAAATTTATGCCGATCTGCGCGAAGGAATCGCGCAGTTAAAAAAGCGCGGACGCACTCCGGGCCTGGCGGTTGTGCTCGTCGGAGACAATCCCGCTTCGCGCGCTTACGTGCGCGCGAAGGACAAAATGTGCCGCGATCTCGGCCTCCATTCCTTGAAACTCGAGCTGCCAGCTGGGACGACCCAGGCGGAATTGCTGGCACGCGTCGAAGAATTGAATCGCGATCCGGCGATCCACGGAATTCTTGTCCAATCGCCGCCGCCGAAACAAATCGATGAAGCCGCTATCATTCGCGCGCTCGACCCGGCTAAGGACGTGGATGGTTTTCATCCGATCAACGTCGCCAAACTCGCGCTGGGTGATGAAACCGGTTTTGTCCCCTGCACTCCGCTGGGCTGTCAGCGCTTGTTAATCGAAAGCGGTATCGAGATTTCTGGGGCGCGCGTCGTTATTCTCGGACGCAGCATGCTCGTCGGTAAACCGCTTGCGCTACTCTTGATGCGAAAGGGCCGCGGTGGGGACGCAACCGTGACGGTGGCTCACTCCCGCAGCCGTTGCCTCGCGAGTATCACTCGTTCCGCCGACATTCTCATCGCCGCAATCGGCCAACCCGAATTTGTTCGCGCTGAGCATGTGCGTGATGGGGCAGTAGTGATCGACGTTGGAATCAACCGCGTTGATGATCTCACCGCGGAGCGCGGTTACCGTCTGGTCGGAGATGTCGCCTTCGAAGAAGTTTCAAAAAAAGCGGCGGCGATCACGCCTGTGCCGGGTGGTGTCGGTCCAATGACAATCGCGATGTTGATGGCGAACACCGTCAAAGCTTGCCGCCAAATGTAATCGCTAAATTTCGCGAACGATTTGTCTCGTCAGAAGTCGAAGCAACCCAGGTTGAAATCGCGCAAGCTCAAGAAGCGTTGACGCCACCCGCGGAGATAACACCGCAGCTCGCGCCAACCGATTGATCCAGAGCCGGCCACGATAAAGCCGGGCATGCCCGCGGGAATAATCCAACGCGCCTTCCTCTGCGGCTCGGCCCTGTCGTTGCGAAATAATTGCCTCAGCCGCGAGTTCCCCGGAAGCCAGCGCATAATAAATTCCCTCGCCGGTGAAAGGCTCGACCACCCGCGCTGCATCACCGATCAAAAAAAGCGAACGATGCCCGGGAGAAATGGGCGCGCGAGCGAGCGGCGTGATTGTGCGCCAGGCCCGGTCTGTCGAAATTTCGAAGTGCGCCTCGGCCCACTTGCGCAATGCCCGAATTTTATCCGCCCGGCTAACGAGGCAAAGATTCAGTTCGCTTTGGCCGACCGGCGCCTGCCCGCAATATCCGTCGGGCAGAAATTGCAAGACGACGCGGTTCCCGAAATCGGGCGGCACGCGGAGATGAGTTTGTAATGCGATCCGCTCCTTTGCGCTGCGTGGAAGAAGGTTGCAAAGGCGCGCTACCGTCGAGTTGCGTCCGTCGGCGGCGACGAGGAGGTGTGAGTCGAAAGTTTTTTCTCCAGCTCCAATCGTCCAATTTTTTTTCGCCGCGGTCGGTTGGGAAAATTCGGTGACAGTTGTTCCTTCGTAAACAATGGCGCCGGCTTCCCGCGCGCGAGTCAGGAGAAGTTGATCGAAGAGACTGCGCTTGATTGCGATCTCGGCTTCATCGCCACCCGGTAGTTGCACCGTCAATCTCCGGCCGTTGATTCCGACAAAATCAACCTGGTCGAGAACGCCGTGCGGAAGGGCGCGAACTCTTTGCGCCAGTTCCAGCCGCTGCAAAATCGGCCAGCAAGCGGGATTCAAACAGTCGCCGCAAACTTTTTCGCGCGGAAAAATTTCGCGCTCGAGCAGGAGCGTCCTCAGTCCGGCGCGCGCGCAAAAAGCTGCGCAGCTCGATCCGGCCGGTCCGCCCCCCACGATCCCGACATCGAACATGACCGACTATCTTCCACCCGTCCGAGAATGCAGAACGCATTTTTCTGCCGTAAAATTATGCCAGCCGAATCATGCCGTTATCTGGAAAAGAAAAACCGGACCTGACCAAAAAGGTCCACGAAGTGCCGCACAAGCCGGGCGTTTACTTGATGCGGGATCGGTTCAATCGCGTCATCTACGTCGGCAAAGCGCGCGATCTGCGCAAACGCGTCGGTTCCTATTTTATGCCCTCAAAGCTCGCGCTGGCCGACCTCAAGACGCGCGCGATGCTTGATGCAGTCTGGGATTTCGAAACGCATACTGTGCAAAGCGAGCCGGAGTCTCTTTTGCTCGAGGGCAAACTGATCAAGGAATACCGGCCGCGCTACAATATCTCATTTCGGGACGACAAACGTTTTCTCGTCGTCAAAGTTGATCCGACTGAAGAGTGGCCGCGTTTTCGTCTCGCCCGTTTCAAGAAAGATGATGGCGCGCGCTATTTCGGTCCGTATGCGCACGCGGGCGCGCTCCGGCAAACGCTTAACTTCATGCGCAAAAAATTTGGCGTGCTTACTTTTGGTCGCGGCTCGCCGACCGAGCGTGAGTTGAAATCCGCGACTTATCAGGTGCCGATGCGTTTGAGCGAAATCAACGCGGAGCAGTATCGGGAACGGGTTGCGCAGGCATGCGATTTTCTGGAGGGACATTCCCGCGAACTGATCGCCGCAGTCGCGGAGGAAATGGAAAAAGCGGCGGAGAAACTTGATTTCGAAAAAGCGGCCGAGCTGCGCAACATGCTGGAGGATTTACGCCGCACCACAAAACCGATTCGGCGATTCACCCGCCATAGTTTGCCGAGCGCGATCGATCCGGTGAGTGACGTGCAGGCGCTCGGCGATGCGCTCCAATTGCCGCGGCCGCCCACCGTGATGGAATGCTTCGATATCTCGAATATCTCGACCACCCATGTCGTCGCTTCGATGGTTTGTTTTCGAAACGGCGTGCCGGACAAAGACAACTATCGGCGTTACCGGATCCGGACGGTGGAAGGACAGGATGATTTTGCCAGCATGGCAGAAGTCGTTAGGCGGCGTTACTCGCGGGTGTTGCTCGAAGCGCGTGAGGCAAATCCCGAGGCGGCCGAGTTCTCCCAGGAAAATCCGGCGGAAGCTCTCGATCGCGCCGCCGCCACATTTGTGGCGGTGCGTTTGCCGGATTTGATTATTGTCGACGGCGGCAAAGGCCAACTGTCTTCGGCTTGCCGGGAATTGCAGCGTCTCGGTTTGCACGAACTTCCGATCATCGGTCTCGCGAAAGAGTACGAGGAAATTTACCGGCCGGGACGCGCCTTGCCGCTGGTTTTGCCGCCCGATTCGGGCGCGTTGCGTTTGCTCCAACGCATCCGCGATGAGGCGCATCGTTTTGCGAATACGTACCACCAGCTCCTGATGAAAAAGCGAATTGGCGAAAGCATTCTCGATGATTGCCCCGGCGTAAGTCAGAACCGGAAAAATTTGCTGCTGCGCAAATTCGGTTCGGTCAATCGGCTCCGGAAAGCGACGGTGGAAGAAATCGCAGCGACAGAGGGCATAGGTCCGAAACTGGCCGAGGACCTCCATCGTTTTCTGGAGCGTCACTGAAATCCCTCCCCGGCATTTTCTCCCTTGTCGATAGTGGCGTCGCCTCCACAGTTGGACTGGTGTATCGGCGTTACCCAATTATCAGCCGGATAATTTATCTTTTAGCGTTGGCAGGCACCGCTGCCTCTCGCGCCGAGGCGCAGGCGGAAAATCCTGCGCCGTTTGAAGAAACGATCGTGCCCACATTCGAGACGCAGAAATTGGCGCGCACTTACATTCTCGATATTCCCGCGCCCCGCGGTGAGATCACTGATCGGAACGGCGCGCCGCTTGCCCAAAATCGGTTAGGCTACAATCTCGCGATCAATTACCCGACGCCGCTCGATTTTTCCGACACGCAGCTTTTGAGTTTCGCTCACGAAAAAATTGCAGCGGCGGAAAAGCTACTCGGACGCCCGCTGAAAATTTCCGATGAACTGATCAAGCGGCATTACCGCAACCGCGGCATTCTCCCCTTCGAGATCGCGCAAAATCTGAGCGCGTCCGAATATGAACAAATCAAGGGCGGGCTTCCGGAAGGAATGACGTTCCGTCCGTTTTACGTCCGCATTTATCCGAATGGGAAGATCGCGGGCCAGATCGTCGGCTATAGTGGGAAAACGGGGCGGAACCCGGATGGGATCATCGACAACCACGAAGTGCTTTGGCCGGAAACCGAGGGACGCGAAGGGCTGGAGCAGACGTTCAATCAAGTCCTGACCGGAACGCATGGCGAATATAAAATCACGTTCGACAAAGATGGCCGGAAGACCTCGGAAAAAATCGTGACGCCGCCCGTTCCCGGCCACACGGTGGTGACGACGCTCGATCTCCATCTCCAGGACCTGGCGGAGAAAGCGCTGGAAACCAAAGCAAAGCGCGGCGCGATCGTAATCATCGATCCGAACAACGGCGACATTCTCGCGATGGCATCGTGGCCCACTTACAATC